>NZ_JBIAZA010000055.1:0-27236 GCF_042898655.1 Streptosporangium sp. NPDC000396 | reverse complement strand
CAGCCACGGGACCATTCTGACCGCCCAGCGCCGCCCGGTACCGCAACCAGACGACACGTCACAACGGGGCGAACGTTGCCTGATGCGGCACTAGTAAGCGCGCTTACCGGAATTCCTCTTGCAGCTCCTCCGAATTTCGGAGGTGACGCCGATGAGTCGGCGTGACGAACTCCTCACCGTTCCCCAGGTGCTCGACGAGTTGGGCGGGCTCTCTCGCCGGACCTTCTACCGCTGGCGCGAACTCGGCCACGCGCCCAAGTGCATCAAGCTGCCCAACGGCGAGATCCGTATCTGGCGGAGCGACTTCGCGGCCTGGCTGAACACCCTCCGGGAGGCGGCATGACCGTCTCCTACGACGTGAAGATCTGGGATCTCCGCCGCAAGTCCTCGGGCAAGACGCTGTCCTACATCGTCCGGTGGAAGGTGGGGCCCAAGGAGAAGTCCAAGACCTTCAAGACCAAGGCCCTCGCCGAGAACTTCCTCTCGGACCTCCGACAGGCTGCCAAGAAGGGGGAGCCGTTCGACCTTGCGACTGGCCTTCCCGAGTCGATGGCCACCTCAGGGGCTGACTCTGGGCCGACCTTCTTCGACTTCGCGCGGTCGTACATGGCGGCCCGTTGGGTCCACTCGGCGGCCCGGACCCGGGAGACGATGACGTACGCCTTATTGTCTCTCGTCCCCGTGCTCACGAAGGACCTTCCGGGCAGGCCTGATGATGAGGACCTCCGCGCGGTACTGCGGGAGTACGCCTTCCTGCCCGACCGGCGACGCGGCGAACTGCGGCCTGAGCACAAAGCGGCGTTCAGCTGGCTTGAAGCGGCATCTCTGCCTCTCGTCGACCTGTTGGAACCGGTCACGATCCGCTCAGCCCTCGACGCGATCGCCCTCCGTTTCGACGGCGAGCCGGCGGCAGCCAACACAGTACGGCGCAAGCGGGCCGTACTCCATCACATGATGGAGTACGCGGTGGAACTCAAAATGCTGTCTGCGAACCCGCTGCACGCGGTGAAATGGAAGCCCCCGAAAGCCACCGGGTCCGTCGATCCTCGGACGGTGGTCAACCCGGATCAGGTGCGGGAACTGCTCGATGCCGTGAAGCACGTAGGTTGGACGCGCGGTCCCCGGATGGTGGCCATGTTCGCCTGCATGTACTACGCGGCGCTCCGCCCGGAAGAGGCCTCGGGGCTGTGTCGGCAGAACTGCGATCTTCCCGCTCAAGGCTGGGGCCTGATCACCCTGGAGAAGGCGCGTCCGCAGGCGAACAAGCGGTGGACGAACACGGGGGAGACCCATGACGAACGCGGTCTCAAGCACCGAGCCAAGGACGACACTCGGGAGATCCCGATCCCTCCGGTCCTCGTCGCGATCCTCCGAGAGCACATCGAGAAGCATGGTGCCGAGAGGGATGGCAGGCTCTTTCGCACGAGCAAAGGTCGGCCTTTCTCTTCCTCGGCGTACTCCGGCGTCTGGCAGGAAGCCCGGCGGCTGGCGTTCACCGTCGAACTGATCGCTTCTCCGCTGGCGGCCCGGCCGTACGACCTTCGGCACGCCGCGGTTTCCCTATGGCTGAACGCGGGAGTTCCGCCGACTGAGGTGGCCCAACGTGCCGGACATGGCGTTGACGTACTTCTTCGTGTCTATGCGAAGTGCATCGAGGGGCAGCGTGCTCGCGCGAACGGGCAGATCACCCAAGCCCTGGAGACATGATCAGACATATCTGAAGAGGCCCCGGAAAGTCGGGGCCTTTTCACATTCCTATCTACGACGAGTTCTCCAGGGTACGCCGGATAGTGGCGCTGATGTCAGGATCGTCTTCCACAGCAAGGCGCTCAGTGAGAAGCGTGCGATGGTTCGCGTCTAGGGCCAAACCGTCGGAGGTCTGTACGGGGAGGAGGATGACAGCGAGAGAGCGCACCTTCGGACTCGGATCAGTAAGGGCGGAGACAAGTAGATTGCCTTGTTCGTCCTGGGCCCGCAATGCACGTAAAACCATCTCGCGGACGATGTCGTCGGGGTCACTGCCGAGTGCACGGGCGAGCGCATTGAGCGCGATCTCCCCAGGTCGCGGATAGGTGATGAAAGTGCAGGCGGCGGCACGTCGCCATGCGGGGGACGGGTGGGTCAGCAATGTGGCCGTCAGCGTCTCCGGGTCTCCGGCCAACTGCTCGGTGAACCAGTTCAGGTTGGTATGACCGAGGAGAACGAAGTCGAGCCAGCGTTCATACCAGGTCAGGAGGTCGGCATCGGTGTAGAAGCGAGGCGGAAAGCAGTCGTCCCCGTTGACCTCTACCAGCCTTCCACGAGAGGGGCCAGTGACGACGAGCAAGGTGTAGTCGGTACACCCTCCGTAGACAACGGTCACTGCGCCCGGGAAAATGCCGTCAAGGCCGTAGCGCGTGACCCAGTCGGTAGGGGGCTCGGTGTCGGGAGAGAAGGGAAAGGGACGAGCGAGTAGGTCGTCATCAATGTGAGGACTGTTCGCGTCGCTCCAACGGTCGAGGGTGAGCAGGCCGTAGGTGGGTCCGTAGCCGCCATGTCCTACCTGGGTGAGGAATTGCCGATACTCTTCGGGCAGCGTGATGCCGTGATTGACCTCGAAGGCGGCGATGTCTGCCTCGGTCAGTGGTGGACCCAGACGTGCGTTCTCGGCTACGGGGAGGGAAGCGAGCTTGGCGTGGATCCGGGCAACGCGATCATCCACCGGGTTCATCTTCTCTGTTCTTAGGGCCGAGGAAGTGTGATCATCCTAGGCCTTGTCACCATCAGAGCATTGATGGCCAGTTGTCGGCCTGTAGTTGAGGGAAATGACCTGGCCAAATGCTCACAAGACCATCCCGTGAATAGACCGTGACCAGTGAGTCGGGGCTGCGTTCGGTGGCCTACGGCTGTGCGCGGCGGAAACCGTACCCGGGAAGAACTCCCAGGTCACACGGCAAATAGCAAGGTCAACTAGGTACCCCGGCATGATTCGAACATGCGACACCCGCTTCAGGAGGGCGCGGTCTGTATTGGGGCCTCATTAGGGATGACCTGCGAGAACTCCCTCCACGGCACTCGGTGTTCGTGTGGTCATCCCGCGCATGTCCCGCGTCGGACCGCCTCGTCATGGGCTGAGCAACCACCGAGAACCTTGGACTTTTGTCCCCTCGAAATTATGTCGTGATTGTCCGGAATGGAACGATTGCTGGTGTGGGGATCAGGGGCGGCGTTCCTTGTTCGTAGGACGGAGCTGCTTCAGCCAATACTCCCGTTCCGCAGGGCGACCACCTATGCGAGGCTGCCACTCTTGGCCTACCCTTGGTGTCTTCGGCGACCATGATCTCGGATGGGGCAGGCGAGTGACCAGTTGAGCAGTCCGAATCACTCCGTCGGGCAGCTTGTCGTACGTCACAGTGTTCAAGAGTAGCGGCGACCCCGTCGAGTCGAATCCCGAGTTCCACGTGCGGCTGACTATTTGGCAATGGTCGGCCATTTCGAAAATTACCATCTTGCATGCGGCGCCGTTGGCGAAGGCGCGCAACCAGATCAGCCGCTCACCAGGGACCAGGCGCTCTCGGCCGTTAATGCGACCGTTGGGGACTTTGCTGTCTCGGTCGAGGTGCTGGATGGGATCCTTTTCACCGCCAGTCTCTTCATCGCCCATACCGATGACACGGTGGGCGTCGCGAGTTCCCATGAGATCCAGTACGTCGCCGTCGTTGTGGGCCTGCCATAGATCGGTGATTTCGGCGCTTCCCATGAAATCGGGGTAAGTCACGACCAGGAAGAGATCGCCTTCCATCAGAGCCAAGGCGATTCGATCTTCATGTGCCACTTGGTACTGGTCATCGCCTTGCCAGGCGTCGATGCCGGCCTTGGCCAGGAGCGCGTCCCGCACTGTCTCAATCGCGTCCACAGCCTCGATCGCAAAGAACTCGCGCCGAGGATTGACCCGCCAAGGCTCTAGGAGGTCGTGCGCCTCTTTTTCGACGGCCCGCCAGTGCGAAGTAAGCGCGCGGAACTCGATGTCGAAGGGATATGGGACACTGGTGGAGGAGAGCTGCTCCGCGCGCTCCTCCGCAAACTTGGTCGTAAACCCGATCTTCACCATCCCCGGGATGGCCTTGTTGCTGACGACGTAGACGAAGCCGACGGAGTGCTTGGGCACGGAGTCTCCTGAGTATGAGTTAGCTCAAGGGCACCTTGCCAGGCGCAACCGACACTTTGATCATCGGTCGGGTACCCGCTTGCCCGTGGCGTCGCTACCTGCTCTCCGGGCCGACTACACCGGATCACGGATCGGACAGGTTGCGCCCCATGAATTGCCGAGCGCATGTGTGAGCCTTGCATATGCAGGCTCATTCCGTCAGAGCCAAGAGATATTAGGTGGTCCGGGCAGTTTTCTATCTCCGATCGGATGGCGTCATCATGTGTGGGGCGGTGACCGCGAGCGGGTCGCCCTAGCCGAGGCTGGCAAGGAGCGAGAAATCTGGCACCTCAGGCGCGCGCTCTCCATGAAGCAGCGGTGCCGAAGCCGGCTGGCCGCCGCGAGTGTGGAGCTGGCTTGATATATGGCCGCGCAGGGCCTACGCGAGCGGCGCCAGAAGCAGGCGCCTTCCTGCAATACTGCGATGCCAGGAAAGAACACATCGAAGATATCCCTCTTACTGGAGCAGGATCCCGAGTACACGCCCGCGCCGCCATCGCCGACGAGCCCGCCTTACGGGCCACTCCGGCATCCCGCCGCCTCGCCGCGATCTCCGTGAACGAAATCCGCCGTCTGTTCGCCTTGCTGACCCGCCCCTCAATGAGCACCACGTCTTGCACTGGTCACACTGGCGAGGACGTCACTAGACCTGTGCCCGACAAAGCCACTACCTGCGGCAACAACTCAAAGATCAATATGTGTGGCCGGAGTACTAAGCTGATCTGGCGAATGTACCTCCTACGGACGACGCGGCCTGGCTTGTCTGACGAAAAGTGCACAAAATGGCACAAAATCTATCTCTATGGCACAATTCCTGATATTGCTGCCCTTTATGTAGCGGCTCAGGGCGGCAGGGGTTTGGCGGGGGCTCGTGATGCCTGCGCGATAGACTGTGAGTTTGCTCATTGCGGCCATAATCAACTAACTCTGGGCTGATCCGGCTTTACAGGGGTTCCCCCGCACGGGAGACTCCACTACGTTCCGTGCCGGGCAGGAAATTTCGATGAGGAGCAAGGAGCACCGTGGATCCTGTGATCTTGCTGGGTGTGCCGTTCGTGACGAGCGCCTTCGACTTCCTTTTCCGACGGGCCGAGACCCTCATCGACCGTCGCGCCTCCAAGGGGGCGGACAAGGACGAGAACGTCGCAGACACTTCCATCCTGGAAGGTACTCTCCAACCTTTGAAGGTGGATGAGCGCGCTCTAGAGCGCTACGGCGACGAGTTGATGCGCCTCTACGGTGGCCTGTCCACTTACTCTCGAGAACGATCGAGAATCACGACGGAAGACGAAGCGCTACGGGAAAGGCTCGGAGAGCTACGGGTGATCCTGGAGCACATCTACGGACAGCGCATCACCTTCAAGGGGGAGAACCGGCCGCTTTCGGGTTCACGCGTGGACCAGGACGTCGAGACAGCCGAGGGACCGATGGTCGGGATCGACGCGAAGCGAATACACGGGTCTGCGGACGTCGTTCAAAGGGTCGGTAGGGTAACCGAAACCGGTAGTGTCACGGGCATCAAGGCAGAGGATCTATGGTAGATGGAGCGGCAATGGCCTGATCCGACCGAGTCCCCTTACCACTCTGATCCGCAGGCGCTGGAGGCCCGGGCCGAACTATCTGTCCTGGATGAACCGCCCGAGGAAGTCTTCCCGGCGGATGGCGAGCCCGCTCTGGATGCGGTGGGAGATCGGCCAACTAGCTTTGACGAGGGCGAAGAAGCCGAAGATTTCGCGGAAGAGCAGGACGAGGAATCCGGTGACGGGACGATGCCCCGCCACGAGATCTCGTATCCCGCGTACGATGTTTCGCTGCCGTCGCCGGGTCACAGCCTCTACGTCGAGCAACATGCGCACGGAGATAATGACGGGAAATTCGTCGGCATCGAGCTCAATGTCTACCGGCGCGCGCTGGAGCCACACGCCCTCAAGCCCGAGTACGTGCAACGAGTGGCGGCAAACTATGTGGCGTCGAAGTCCTTCCATGGCGTGGCTGTGGAATTCCATCTGCGCGAGAAGAGAATCGCCGTCATCGTCGCCCCTGAGGATCACGGGCGTCACATGGCTGCGGTATACCTCTTGGCACAACGGCCGGACATCAGGCCCCATGAGTACCAAGGAGGATCCCGCGCGGACTTCAAGGTGCAAGACCTGGAGATGCACAAAGACACTGCTTGGCTCCTGGACTTCAGAGACTCGCTCGAATTGAGCCGGAGTTTTGGCAGGTCGCTGGCGGCCGCTGCCGACGGACTGGCACGCCACAACTCCATTGTGGTCGCCATTGTGACACCGAAGGTCTGGGCCAACGCCTCTGAGGGAGGGAGCCACCTTGCGGTCGAACTGGAAAATCCTGCCCCTGTCGCGATCCTCCGGCGACGGCTGGAGGCCGCGAGAAGCGAGGATCGGAAGACCATCGTCGACGATCCTGAATCCTGGATCGCCTATGTCGACAGCGTAGGGCTTCTCCGCGAGGCTGCGCCGGCGGAGGCTGTGCGACTGGCCGACTCGGTGATCAATGCGGAGCAGTACTGGAAACAGGCCAATAGGGACGCGCGAGACCAGCTTCTCGCGGAGTATGACAAGAAGAGGGACGAGAACGGTGAAATAGGAAAAGATAAAGTTATCGAAATAATGCGGGAGATGGTGGTATCTGCTCACAAGGACTGGCGAAATTTTCTGCTAGAATGGAACAATAATAATCAAGACAGCCAGGTGCGGACATTTCAGCTCGCTGCTTCCGTACTGGACGGTGCCCCTGCGGGACATATCTTTCAAGAAGCCACTAAGCTGGCAGCAAAGCTTGGGGACTCGCTGGATGTGGTTGGTCTGCGCGGCCACGGGATTCTTCATCTCGTTTCCCAGGTGAAGGCGACCCTCGAAGACGGAGATGTGGTGCGCTTCCGTCGGCCGGGCTTCGCCGACGCCGTACTCGACTACTTCTGGATCGATCGGGAGCATCTCCAAGAAGAGTTCCTTGTGTGGCTGAGGACTCTGGTGCATCAGAGCGACCTAGATGACGATGCCACCATGGCGGTTATCAATCGCATAGCCGATTACGCAGTACGGTGGACAAGGCGAAAGAACGATTTCAAACTGGTCGCTGATCTCATGCGGAGTTGGTCGGATGCGGAGAAGCTTCGACCATTCGCAGTCCAATTAGCGACTTCTATCGCCCTGAGCTCTGACCTAGGACGGAAGATGCGCGACCTGCTTCTGCAGTGGTCAAAGAGAGAAGCGGAGAGAGGCATACGGAGATCGACCCCCGGCCTGCAGCGGGTGGTCGCACAGATCTGCGGCGGCGAGCTCGGGCGCGTCTACCCCAAATTGGCGGTGACCCGCCTCGCCTACCTGGCGGATGTCGCAGACTCGAAAACGATGAATGACGTCCTGTCCGCCGTCAAGTCCCTCTGGTGTGAGGCTGATGCCCGTACCGAGCTGCTGGAGTCCGTGAGCGCATTGATTGATGCGGATGATGCGGCCCGCCGTCGTCGGGGAGTGAACGCCTTCCTCTCCATCGCCGGAATTTCCGATGATTCTGGTGACACTCCACTCATCCTGTCGCATGCCCATGCGAACCCGGAAGATACGACCATTTCTCGATTGGTGACCTGCTGGCGAGCGGTGCTTGACGCGCCCAATTCAGGTCTCGAAGATCAAAAGATCTTCAGGGCCTGGATGAACGCGGCGGCATCGGATCCAACGCTCAGTTCCTTGACCATCGAGATTATCTATCGCGCGGCGGTGGGTGAGGCCGGCAATCGAATCAGCCGGAGCCGTCTGGTCCGCCTCGGCGAACTCCGCGGAGCTTGGCGAACCCTTGACGAGAAGGAGTGGGACCCGGCCAGGCATGACGTTTTTCAAGTACTTCAAGAAAAGATCCAGGATATCGATCCACTGAATACGAGTCGCACCAATGCACAGCATGCTTCGTGACTGGATGGGAAGCTGGCGCTTCCGGCGGCAGCCGCTGCACGATAACAAGTTCAACGCAATGCTGCCCAGCGCCTTACCCGGCTTGTATTTCAATGCCGAATTCTCGCTTTCCTGGAAGAGCCTCTCCCAGCTCCCCGTGGCGGCCGCAGGAAGTCTGGCCATCGGACGTGCGCAGGACGCTGCAGAGCAGGTTTCGGAGCGATTCTCCGTCATACGCCTCCGCGATGCGCAAAACCGGGTGAACAGCGAGCTGGGCCGGATCGTGCATGTGGTCAGCGACGGGGTCCGACTGGAGGGCGCCAGCGTGTTGCTGCGGGTAAACGAGGAAACCGAGCGGGTGGCGGCATCCCACGAGCGCAGGATGCGCGCCGGGCTGCTTGTCGCCTCCGACCTCGACGCATCCATCGACCGCGTCACCGAGTTCCGCGAGGAGGTCGTGAGAAATCCAGGATCGGCGCTCGCCTACTGGTTCATGCGGTACCCGGAACAACTCGATCGCAACGGTTACAACAACGTGATCGCGCTCGTCGAGAAGATCGCAGAGTACGACGAGAAGTCGATGTGGATACGGCTGGCCCAGATCACTCAGAAGTTCGTCCAAGACCTCCGTGACAAAGAGAAGCAAGACCTTCTCAAAGTGCTGGAGTTGCTCTTCGAGACATACGGGCAACACAGGCAGGCGACTGAGGTCGCCCAAATCCTGGAAGAGCTCCTGCAGAGGAGTCATCCCCCTGCAGGCGAACCCGGGGGCGGGTGAACGGCGTCTGCGCCGGCGGCGGTCCGACCATGCCTTGCGGCGCCGGGGCGGGCGGCGGACGGCTCGGCCACACCCTGATCACCGGCATGACAGCCGGGCGCCGATGATAAGGGCCCGTGTTCACCAGCGTGGACGTGACCAGTGGGGCTGGAGTATTAGGTCAGTCAACGGATACGACGACGGGTTTTTGGCATCCAAGCGTGGGCCTGTCGATCGTGAGGTCCCCAGGCGTATCTGGCCAAACGCTCACAAGATCAACCCGTGAATAGACCGTGGCCAGTGATCCAGGGTTGCGTTCGGTGGCCTACGGCTGCACACGGCGGAAGCCGTACCCGAGAAGAACTCCCAGGTCACGCGGCAAACAGCAAGGTCAACTAGGTGCCCCCGGCATGATTCGAACATGCGACACCCGCTTTAGGAGAGCGGTGCTCTATCCCCTGAGCTACGGAGGCAAGGGACTCACTGTAAGAGTAGCGAAAGTGGCGAGTGCATGCGCGCTCGGAGGGGGGATCGGGGGCGAATGCTGAGTTATCGCTTCGCTGAGCTGCGGTAAAAGGGTGGCAAGTGCCTGAAGGGCTGAAGGTGGGCGTGGCTAGTGTCACGCTCCGTGATTGAACGGCGACGTAAGCGGATTCGAGGGCGTCGTGCGCTGCGGCCGTTGGTGCTTTGCGGGGCGATGCTGGCGCCTGCGCTCCTGGCGGGCGGGCTCCTGGTGGCTGAGCTTACCGGGTATGAGGTGGCCGCTCGGGGGGCTGTCGCCAAGGCGGGGCTCCAGGAGGGCGCGGTTGCCGTGGTGCCGGGCCTGGTCGTTCCTGTCCAGGGGGTCGTTCCTGCTCGGGGTACGGCCTTCGAGCCGAGGTTGGTGCCTCCTCCACTTCGTTTCCGTCCCGATGAGAAGTACGGGGGGTGGGTGTCTCCCATCGTGCGAGACGTGCGCCGCTCGACGGTGGACGCTTCACCGCTACCTCCGCTGGAAGTGGTTCCCAAGGTCGTGCAGAAGGTGGTCCCCCCGAAATCCCCGGCACCTCAGGTGGAGGCAACGCCGAGTCCGGAGCGGACGAAGGACGACTTCGGGTGCCCGGGGGAATGGCGAGAGACCTGGTTGTGGGAGGTCTGTAAGGAGCAAGTGCGGCAAGAGGCCTGAGTGAGGGCTGATAAATGGGGTGTTCGACGCATATCGGCCGAGGGGAGTCTGGCCCAGACACTCGGTCAGCTGTAGTAACGTGCGTCCCTGACCCAGGTCACGAGTTCGCAAACGGAGGGGTCGAACGTGCCACCTCGTCGATCAGCGGGTCTGATCGCCGTTGTTGCGACCATGACTTCCCTTTTTCCGGGGACCGCTGCTGCACAGCAGAAGCCGGAGGGGACTCGGCCAGCCGTCGTCGGCGAGGCCGTGAGCTTCACCGAGACTCGCCGCGAGCCCGTCAGCCTTACCGGACTGCGCCGTGAACCCACGAACCTCACCGAGCTCCGTCGTGAGGCGGAGAAGGCGGCCAAAGAGCTAGCTGAGGCAACGAAGGCGTTGGAGCAGCGACGGGCCCAGATCCGGGACTCGGAGAAGCAGCTCGCCGTCAAACTGCGCGAGCTGCAGGCCGCCGACAGGGCTTTCGCCCAGATACGGCAGCCGCTGGCGCAGGTCGTCGGCCTGCTCTACCAGCGGTCCGCAGGTGGCGAGATCGCCGGTTTCCTGTCCGGTGAGTCCAACGAGGCGACACTGCGGTCCATGGCCAACGTCACCCAGATCGTGGCCGAGCAGAACCAGATCCTCGCGGACGGCAGCCGCCTGCAGGCCGAGCGTGAGCGGCTGGCTGCCGAGGCGCAGGAACTGCGGGCGGGGAACCTGCTGTCGGAGGCGCAGATGGGCGCCGAGATCGAGACGCTCAGGGCACGTTCGAGCAAGATCGTGAAATCCCTGACACAGGCACTGGTGAAGCTGGGAGTCAAAGTCGACAAGAAGGGCCAGCCCGCGGCCGGGTGTAACCCGGTCCAGACGTCGACGACGAACGATTTTCCCAACGGACTCATCCCGAAGAGCTATCTGTGCCCACTTCAGCAGCGAGGCAACGAGCTGAGAGGAGACGCGGCGCTCGCCTTCATCAGCCTCAGCGAGGCCTACAAGAAGCGGTTCGGCAGGCCCATGTGTGTGACGGACAGCTACCGGAGCCTGGCTGAGCAGCAGTCGGTCTACTACCGCCGCCCGGGCTTCGCCGCCGTCCCAGGCCGCAGTAACCATGGTCTCGGGCTCGCCGTCGACCTGTGCGGAGGCGTGGAACGCTTCCGGTCGGCCGAGTTCAACTGGCTGGAGGCCAACGGCAAGCAATTCGGCTGGTTCCACCCCAAGTGGGCCTACGTCAGCCCCTTCGAGCCCTGGCACTGGGAGTATGACCCCAAGCTCGGCTCTCTGCTGTAGGCCATGAGGCCATTGCCTTTGCGGGATCCTGCCGCTCGGCCATGCTTCTGCGGGCCGGACTCTGGCATCCGGTCATCCGGCCTCATTCGGCCTTGCCTCCGCGGGGTCTGACGCCCGGTCTCGCCTCTGTGAGCCCTGGCGGCCGGCCTTGTCTGATGCTCTGGTCACCGCCAGGCGCCGCCGCCGTGATGGGAGCGCCTGACGAAGGGCTTACCGCTCTGGGCGGCTTCCGGGTTGTCGTTCGCGAGCTCCGATGGTGATCGACAGGCGGCCCCCGGCCTGCGCGGAGGCGAGCTGGATCGCCTGATCGGAGGTGGTGGCCAGCACGACGAGCGCGCCTTGATCTGATTTGTCGTCGGGGCTCGCGAGGACCGTGACGTCTTCGGCAACGATCCTGGCGGGAGCGGAGCCGTCCCACGTGGAGGGTGCCGCGAGCACGTCGACAAGGTCGCCGGGCGACAACAGGCGTGCGGTCTCGGGGTCGGCGACACGGACCGGGGTGGCGACCGTTCCCGCGCCATGGGCGGCCAGCAGGCTCGGGCCGAGCAGCCGGACGTCCGTCAGGGGCTCTCCACGGCGTATGGGACCGGCCAGGATCCTCCCGTTGATCGGTGTTCCGGGCTTCAGAGCGCCGTCAGGGACGGTATCGGGCCGCAGGGCGACCGTTTTCAGGTCGGCGGCATCCAACGTGCCACTGGGAAGATCTCTGGCTGCGGCGAGAACGGTGACCGACGCGGCGTTCGGCCGTAATCCGATCACGGCGCAGGCCATCGCAAGGGCGGCGACGGCGGTGGCGATGAGGCGATGGCGACGGCCGAGAAGACGGCGGAAATGGAAAGCGCGCATGACTGACTCCATCGGGAGAGAGCCGGGCGGCGCGGAGCCCGTAAGAAGATGCCCGTCGTACGGCGGGGTTGCGAGGTGATCGCCGTACGACGGTGCGGAGGGGCTGGGTGCTCGCCGTACGGCGGGCGGAGAGGGCGCGGGTTACTCGGGGAGGTCGAAGGGGAGCTTGAGTCCGTCCAGCGCATGGGCGCAGAGGCAGGTGCGCTCTTCGGGCAGGGCGGTGACGACGTCGGCGACGAGGGAGCGCATGCGGGTGACGTTGGCGGCGAAGAAGGAGAGGACCTCCTCGTGGGAGACTCCCTCGCCGACCTCGACTCCGGCGTCGTGGTCGGTGACCAGGGAGAGCGAGGTGTAGCAGAGGGCCAGCTCGCGGGCGAGGATGGACTCGGGGAAGCCGGTCATGCCGACGATCGTCCAGCCGTTGGCGGTGAACCAGCGGGACTCGGCGCGGGTGGAGAAGCGGGGGCCCTCGATGACCACCAGGGTGCCGTCGTCGGCCAGGTCCCAGCCGGAGGATCTGGCGGTCGAGACGGCCGCCGCGCGGCCGGTGGGGCAGTAGGGGTCGGCGAAGGCGACGTGGACGACGCCTTCGGTGTCGTAGTAGGTCTGCGCGCGGCCGGAGGTGCGGTCGACGAGCTGGTCGGGGATGACCAGGGTGCCGGGGCCCAGCTCGGGGCGTAGGGAGCCGACCGCGCTGGGCGCGAGGACCTGGCGGACGCCGAGGGAACGCAAGGCCCACAGGTTGGCGCGATAGGGGATGCGGTGAGGTGCGAAGCGGTGGTCACGACCGTGCCGGGGCAGGAAGGCAACCGAGCGTGATCCGATCTGGCCGACGGTGATGACGTCGCTGGGGGGACCGTAGGGGGTGGTGACCTCGACCTCCGTGGCGTTGTCGAGCAGGGAGTAGAGCCCCGAGCCGCCGATGACACCGATATCCGCGCGAATGACCATGGCGCTGAGACTAGCCCCACGGGTGATCTGGTGAGGAGGCTGGGCCGTGCCCTGTGGATAACTCCGGCGCGGTGGATAAGCCCGGCTCGGTGTGGCTGCCCGCGCGGCTGAACGTCCGGGGTGCGGCTGAACGTCCGGGGTGCGGCTGAACGTCCGGGGTGCGGCTGAACACCCGGGGCGAAGCCAAGCATCCGGGTCGTCAGGTGGGTGTGGTGCTTGCCGAGAGGGCAGGCATGCCGATGCGAGTGGGTAGGGGCGATCACGCGAGCGGGCAGGGGTGACGATGGGTGACGACAAGACGGCCGTATGCGGAGCTGCCCGTCGCGCGCGGCTCGATCTGCCGAGGGCGACGGCACTGCCGGGGTGGGTGACGGCACCCTGAAGCTGACCCCGGTCGGCGAGCAGGTGGCTGGCCGGCTGGTCGCGTAGGCCCGTGACGGCCTGGAGCGTCTGGTCCAGGACTGGAGCGCCGAGGAGTCGCCGAGGCTTCGTGAGTTGGGTCTCCGAGAAACCGCTGGGAGACTCCTTGCGCTGGAACCCCGAAGAGCATCCAAGGCTCTGTGAGCTGGAACCCCGAAGAGCATCCAAGGCTCTGTGAGCTGGAACCCCGAAGAGCATCCAAGGCTCCGTGAGCTGCTGGACAGATTTCCCCGTGAGGTGCTCGAAGTTCCCCGTGATCCCCGTGAGATGCTCGGCGCAGCGGCCGATCGCCCCGGACGCGACTGACAAGAAGGCCAAGGGTGCCAGGATCACCTGGAGGCCGCAGCGCGAGGCCGCGGGCGCCGGCGGCGCCTGGAGGTCGTGGGGCCGGGGCTTGCCTAGCGCGGTGACCAGGAATGTTCACCGGGCTGGGCACCGCTCACCCGCGCCGGTCGAGACCGCCCCACCGCTCGCCGTACCGGCGCCCTGGACGGACGACGAACACGGTGAAGGTGTGCGGTCACTGCGCTAGGAGGCCGCGGGTGCCGGGGTGCTCGCGGCGGCGGGCTTGGACTCGGAGGTCTTGGACTCGGTCTTGGACTCCGTGGACGAGCTCGACGAGGAGGTCGTGGTGGAGCTCACCGTGCTGGAAGAGGACGACCGGCTGTCGGTCCGATAGAAGCCGGAGCCCTTGAAGACGATGCCGACCGCGGAGAACACCTTGCGTAGCTCGCCGGAGCACTTCGGGCACTCGGTCAGCGCATCGTCGGAGAACTTCTGGACGATGTCGAACTCGTGGCCGCAGGCACTACATGCGTACTGGTAGGTGGGCACGCGCTCCTCCTCGTTACTCCACGCCGATTGGCACTCTACTGATGGGACTGCTAATGGTACGCAGCCGAAAGGCATGAACGCGAGTCGGCCCTATCGCATTCCACTTGTGATCAGGTGCCGAGCTCGCCGAACCAGCCGGCGAGTTTGCCCCTGCGGCTGATCGCCCGTATCCGCCGCTCGACCGGATCCCTGCAGGCGGCCGTGGTCACGACCAGGAGCTGGTCGTCGATCCGGATCCTGGTGGACTCGGTGGGCACGAAGGTACGGCCGTCCCTGACGATCAGCGTGACCTGGGCGTCGTTGGGCAGCCTCAGCTCGAAGATCTCCACGCCGTGGAGCTTGGAGGTCGGCGGCACCCTGATCTGCAGCAGGTCGGCGTTGAGCTCTTCCAGCGGTGCCGACTCCACCTCCAGGTCACGGGCCTCGTCGGGGGTGGAGAGCCCGAGCGTCTTCGCGACGAAGGGCAGCGTCGGTCCCTGGATCAGGGTGTAGACGACGACGATGACGAAGACCGTGTTGAACACGAGCTTGGCGGTGGAGGGGTCGACCGAGCCGGAGGCCCAGGGGATGGTGGCGAGCACGATGGGGACCGCGCCGCGCAGTCCCGCCCATGACAGGAAGGCCTGTTCCCGCCAGTTCAGCCGGTCGAGTCTTGCCAGCCGTACGAGAAGGGCGGAGACGACGATCGACAGGGGGCGGGCCAGCGCGACCAGGATCAGCCCGGCCACCAGGCCGGGGACGATCGCCTGGGGTGCTTCCGAGGGGCTGGCCAGCAGTCCGAGCATGACGAACAGGCCGATCTGGGCCAGCCAGGCCACGCCCTCGGCGAAGCCTCGTGTGGCGGCCCGGTGCGGCATCCGGGCGTTGCCCATGACCAGGGAGGCCAGGTAGACGGCGAGAAAACCGCTGGCGTGCGCGAGAACGGCTCCGGCGTAGGCGACGAACGCCAGCGCGAGCACCGCGATCGGGTACAGGCCGGAGGCGGGCAGCGCGACGCGGCGCAGCGCGTAGACGCCGAGGGGGCCGACCGCCAGGCCGATGGCCGCGCCCACCACCAGCTCGAAGACGACCTGAAACAGCGCGTGCCCGATGCTGGGCGAGGTGCTGGCGCTCAGCAGCATCACGGCGATGACGGTGGGCGCGTCGTTCAGGCCGGACTCGGCCTCCAGGATGCCCGCCAGGCGCGGGGGCAGGGGCAGGCGGCGCAGGACGGAGAAGACGGCCGCGGCGTCGGTGGAGGCGAGGATCGCGCCCAGCAGCAGTGAGGACCGCCAGTCCATGCCGAGCAGCACGCGCACCGGGACCGCGACGGCCACGATGCTCACCCCGACGCCGACGGTGGCCAGCACCAGCGCGGTGGGGATGGACTTCTTGACGTGGTTCCAGTTGGTGGTCAGGCCACCTTCGGCCAGGATGACCGCCAGAGCGATCAGGCCCATCTGCTGGGCGAGCTCCGGGTTCTCGAACTGGACCCCGAAGCCGGACTCGCCGATGATCAGACCGAAGGCGAGGAAGATGAGAAGGCTCGGCAGCCCGCTGCGATGCGCGACCCGCACCGCGATGATGGCGGCGATGACGATCCCAGCTCCGAGAAGCAGCCAGACATTCAGTCCCATCTGGCCCCCTCTCCAACTCCAGGGACCATTGTGTCGTATTCGACCCGGTCGTCAGGCACACCCCGGGACGACCCGGGTGATTCCGCTGGGCAGGGCCGCGTAGCGAACTGGAAGATCGTGCGGCTCGGCCGGAATCCCTTCCAGCAGCTCGCCCTCGTGTAGCAGGGCGACCGTCGGCACGTTCGGGCCGACCCTGGCCAGCGCCCGGTCGTAGGAGCCGCCGCCGCGGCCGAGCCGTACGCCGGTGTGCCGGTCCACCGCCAGCGCGGGCACGATCACCAGGGCCGCGGTCCTGATCGCGTCGACGCCACGCCGGGTGTCGACCGGCTCCATGATCCCGAAACGGCCTGGTGCGAGGGTGTCGGGCCCGTCGTACACGGCCCAGTCGAGATCGTTGTCATCACGGAGCACGGGCAGGATCACGGTCGCGCCGTGCTTCCACAGCGCGAAGACGAGCCCGTGGGTCTCCGGTTCGCTCCCGGCCGACCAGTAGCAGGCGACCAGCCCGGCCATCTGAACCCACGGCTGATCCAGGAGGGATTCCCTTGTCTGGACAGCGGCCGCATGCCGTGCGTCTTCCGAGATGGAAGCGCGCGCGGTCACGATCCTGGCACGCAGCTTAGGCTTGTCCACAGGTCCCTCCACTATGGTTTCGGTCATGGCTGACATGCATCCTGTGACCAAGGCCGTCGTTCCCGCCGCGGGTTTGGGCACCCGTTTCTTGCCGGCGACCAAGGCGACTCCTAAGGAGATGCTGCCCATCGTCGACAAGCCCGCGATCCAGTATGTCGTTGAAGAAGCCGTTTCCGCTGGTTTGCTCGACGTCCTCATGGTCACCGGTAAGAACAAGCGCTCCATCGAAGACCACTTCGACCGGGCGATCGAGCTGGAGGACGTGCTGGAGGCCAAGGGCGACGACGAGCGGCTCTCCCAGGTGCGTGAGCCCGCCGACCTCGCGACCCTCCACTACGTACGGCAGGGCGAGCCGCGCGGCCTCGGCCACGCCGTGCTCTGCGCCAAGCAGCATGTGGGCGACCACCCGTTCGCCTGTCTCCTGGGCGATGACCTGATCGACCATCGTGACGAACTCCTCAAGCGCATGATCGAGGTGCGCCGTGCTCACGGTGGCAGCGTCATCGCGCTGATGGAGGTGCCGAAGGAGCAGGTCTCCCTGTACGGCTGCGCCGCCATCGAGCCTACATCTGAGGACGACGTGGTCCGGGTGACCGACCTGGTGGAGAAGCCTCCGGCGGAGGAGGCCCCGTCCAACTGGGCCGTCATCGGCCGATACGTGATCGACCCGGCCGTGTTCGAGGTCCTGGAGAACACCCCGCCGGGCCGTGGCGGTGAGATCCAGCTCACCGACGCCCTGCGCACCCTGGCGAGCCGGGGTTCGGAGGAGGGCGGGCCGGTTCACGGCGTGCTGTTCCGCGGCCGCCGCTACGACACCGGCAACAAGCTCGACTACCTGCGCACGGTGGTGCAGTTCGCGGCGGACCGCGCCGATCTGGCACCGGAGTTCATACCGTGGCTGAAGGAGTTCCTGGGGTCCCGATGAGCCCGACGAACCCGACGAACCCGATGAGTCCGATGAGCCCGATGAAGTCGGTTGACGACCACCTCGCAGACATCCTGCTGACCGTGCGGCCCCTGGCTCCCCTGGAGGTGGACCTGGAGCAGGCGCTGGGCACCATGCTGGCCGAGGAGGTCACCTCCCCGGTTCCGCTGCCGCCGTTCGACAACTCGGCCATGGACGGCTACGCCGTACGGGCCGAGGACGTCGCGCAGGCCCCGGTCACGCTTTCGGTGATCGGCGACATCGCGGCCGGAGACGGGCGGCCGCTCGTCGTGGGCCCCGGAACGGCGACGCGGATCATGACCGGCGCCCCGATGCCCGCGGGTGCCGATGCCGTGGTCCCGGTCGAGTGGACCGACGGCGGGACCGCACAGGTCACCATCGAGCGACCGGCACCGTGGGGATACTCGATCCGCAGGGCGGGCGAGGACGTCCACGCGGGCGACGTCGTGCTGACGGCGGGAACCCCGATCGGCCCGGCTCAGCTCGGCATCCTGGCCGGAGTCGGCCGCCGCCGGGTGCTGGTACGGCCCCGCCCCCGGGTGGTGGTGATCTCCACCGGCGCCGAGCTGGCCGAGCCGGGAACGCCCCTGGCGCCCGGCCAGATCTGGGAGTCCAACAGTTACACCCTGATCGCCGCCGTCCGCGAGGCCGGAGGCGAGGGTTACCGGGCCGGGATCGTGGCCGACGACGCCGGGCAGTTCCTCGACCAGCTCGACGCCCAGCTCCTGCGGGCCGACGTCGTGATCACCAGTGGTGGTGTCTCGATGGGCGCCTACGAGCCGGTGAAGGAGGCGCTCGGCCCCCTCGGCACCGTTCGGTTCAATCGCGTCGCCATGCAGCCGGGCATGCCCCAGGGGTTCGGAGTGGTGGGCGAGGACCAGATCCCGATCTTCGCGCTGCCGGGTAACCCGGTGTCGTCCTTCGTGTCGTTCATGCTGTTCGTCCGGCCCGCGCTGCAGAAGATGCGCGGCCTGCCCGTGGGTCCCACACCGGTCGTGAGGGCCGTGACCACGTCCTCGCTCCGCTCTCCCGAGGGCAGGCGGTCGTATCTGCGCGCGGTACTGGCCGCCGACGGCTCCGTCGCTCCGGTGCAGAGGCAGGGCTCGCACCAGCTCGCGGCCCTGGCCATGGCCAACGCGCTGCTGGTGGTCCCCGAGAACGTCACCGAGGTGCCCGTGGGCGCGACGGTGGAAGTCATCCCCCTGTGAATCCGCAGGGGAAGCGGCAGGGCATGGTGTTCGTATGAGCGGATTCACACACATCGACGAGACCGGCGCGGCACGCATGGTGGACGTCTCGGCCAAGGACGTCTCCGTCCGTACGGCCAGCGCCACAGGCAAGGTGCTGCTGTCCGCCGAGGCCGTGGCCCTGCTGCGGTCGGGGGACGTTCCCAAGGGAGACGCGATCGGTACCGCGCGGATCGCGGGCATCATGGGCGCCAAGCGCACCCCGGACCTGATCCCGCTCTGCCACCCGATCGCGCTGCACGGCGTGAAGGTCGACCTGACGGTGGTCGACGACGGCGTGGAGATCACCGCCCGGGTCAAGACCGCGGACCGGACCGGCGTCGAGATGGAGGCGCTGACCTCTGTCTCGGTCGCCGCGCTCGCGTTGATCGACATGGTCAAGGCGGTGGACCCGGCGGCCGTGATCACCGGTGTCCGAGTCGAGGAGAAGACCGGCGGGAAGACCGGGGTCTGGACCCGGCCATAGCCGGCGGGACCGAGCGGGTCGGGACCGGGCCGTACCCGGCCATGGCCGGCGGGATTGAGAGGATGGCGGCATGCGAGCTCTGGTGATCACGGCGTCCAACCGGGCCTCCGCCGGGATATACGAGGACAAGTCCGGGAAACTGCTGGCTGAGCTCCTGGCGGCGGCCGGATGTGACGTGGACGGCCCGCGAGTGGTCCCCGACGGTGACCCCGTCGAGGCGGCGCTGCGGTCCGGGGTGGCCGAGGGCTACGACGTGATCCTCACCACAGGCGGCACCGGGCTGACCCCGGCCGACCTCACCCCGGAGATGACCCGGCGGGTGCTCGACCGGGAGATCCCAGGCATCGCCGAGGCCATCCGCCAGGCGAACCGTGACAAGGTGCCCACCTCGATCCTGTCCCGCGGGCTCGCCGGGCAGGCGGAAAACACCCTGATCGTCAACCTGCCCGGCTCTTCGGGCGGGGTCCGCGACGGCATGGCCGTGCTCGCGCCCGTTCTCAAGCACGCCGTGGACCAGATCCGAGGAGGGGATCACCCGCGCTGACCGGCCTGCCGGACTCCATGGCACGCCGGTGTGCCTTCGGGGGATGATGGAGAGCGTGGATCGACTTCGTGGCTGGCCGGTGACCCTGACGGAAGGCCCGGTGGGACTTCGGCCGCTGCGCCTGCGCGACGTGCGCGTCTGGCGGGAATCGCGGCTGCGCAACGCCGACTGGCTCCGTCCCTGGGAACCGAGCAATCCCGAGACCCCCCTGTTCAAGACGGGTCTCGGGCCTTACATCTCCATGGCCGGCACTCTCCGCCGAGAGGCCAGGCAGGGGCTCGCGCTGCCCTGGGTCGTCACTTATGAGGGAGCCTTCGCCGGGCAGCTCACCGTCGGCGCCATCGTCTGGGGTTCGGCCAGATCGGCTCAGATCGGCTACTGGGTGGACGGTGCCCTGGCCGGTCGGGGGATCATTCCCACCGCCGTGGCGATGGCGGTCGATCACTGTTTCTTCACCACCGGGTTGCACCGTGTCGAGGCCAACATCCGCCCGGAGAACCACGCAAGCCGCCGGGTGGTTGAAAAGCTCGGCTTCCGGGAAGAAGGCATCAGACGCCGTCATCTGCACATTGACGGTGCTTGGCGCGACCACATTTGTTACGCGCTCACGGTCGAAGACGCACCAAGAGGTTTACTCGTGCGGTGGCGGCGGGCCCGTGAGTCGGCGGCTCGTGGTGGCGCTCCCCATGAAGAGGTTTGAAGATCTCGCGACACACCGCATCGAATACTCGTCAAATAGTGACACGCGGTCTTACGGTGCGTGACGTGAGCACATTGAAGACGCCAAGAGACCACAGGCGTTTTCATGCTGCCCGGAGGTGGCCGTGAGCAGCGTTCTTCTGTACGTGGCCATTGTCGTGATGTGGTTGTGCGTGCTCGTGCCCATGTGGTTACGCCGGGACCGGACCACCCTTGTCGAGGTTGTCGAGGCTTACGAGACCGCCGAGCCGTACGCCCCGGACGAGCAGCCGGTCGAAGACGAGCTCCCCGAGGCGGAGCCCAGGACCGTTCCCGCCACCGACGCGCCCACTGCCAGGCCCGCGGCCACCGCTACCACCGGCGCACCCGCCGCCAGGCCCGCAGCCATCGCCGCCGCGCCCGCGCATCGGCCCATGTGGTCGGCGGCCGACCGCCGTCGCGCCGAGCAGCGGCACCGGCGGGCGCTACAGGTGGCCAAGCGCAGGCGACTGACCCTCTGGTGCGTGCTGCTGCTCCTCGCCTCGGTGGTGACGGCCGCCGTCCGGGTGATCCCGTGGTGGGGTGTAGCGCCCTCTGTGGTGCTCCTTGGGGCCTATCTAGCCGTCCTGAGGGTTTCTGTCCAGATCGACGCCGAGAACCGCAGAGCCGCCGCTCAGGCCCGCGCGGAACGTGCCAGGCGTGCCCGGCGACGGGCCGAGCTGGAGCCGCAGCGACCGGTTGCGCAGATCATCGACCTGGACGCGCACCGTGACGAGATCTTCGACCAGTACGCCGAGACGCCCCGTCGCGCGGTCGGAGATTGATCTCCCGCCGTGGATGGCGCGAGGGGCTCCAGAAGTTTGCTAATCTAGTGCACGGCTTGGGGATGTAGCGCAGTCCGGTAGCGCACTTCGTTCGCATCGAAGGGGCCAGGGGTTCGAATCCCCTCATCTCCACCAGAACGAAAGACCCGGTTCCAGATCATGGAACCGGGTCTTTTCGTCATTCGGGGGTATGCGGTTGGTCAGTCCTCTGAGGAGGGCCGTACGGCCTCCGCGGGTGACCAGCCCAACCGGGTCAACTCCGCCGGCACGGCAATGGTGCCCAGTCGAACGGTCATGACCAACAGATCGGGTCCGTCAGGGAACTTCCTTCGCCGCCGTCTCACGCCAGGAGTCGGCGAGCTTCTTGTGCAGGCTCGCCTGCCAGAGAAAGGCAGGTCCGGCGCACAGGGCGGCGAAGCCCGCGAAGAAGCTGATGCCGAACCACGGGTCGAGCGGGGCGTCCTCTTCCACCGTCTGACCGGCGTGGCCGAAGAAGTAGAAGGCCGCGACGAAGAAGACGATCACAAGGACCAGGCCCGCGACCAGGAAGATGCCCGCCCGCCGTGCCTCACGTCTGGCACGTGCTTCCGGCGGCAGGTCGGCGAGGCCGCTGCGGCGTTCCCGCTCGGCTGCGACGATTGCCTTCGCTTCCACGTTGGTGAGCCCCAGCTCGTTCAGCAAGCGTCGCTGCGGGATGCGCAAGAGCAACCCGATGCCCACCCCAACGCCGACGCCAAGTCCGGAGAGGAACGGCACATCGGCGAGTGCCATGAGGACGAACAGCGCGATGATCACGACGATGGTGACCGACAGCGACATCTTCAGACGACCGTGAGAACGGATCAGGCGTTCGAGCTCACCCGGGCTGAGACTGCGCATATGGGGCTGCCTTTCGCTCGTGGGCTTCTCAGCCGAGCTTGAAACATGGCAATGCCGACCGCAACCGGCGCGGACGCGGGTATCGCCGGACCCGCCCTTCGAGGGCCTCGCTTCGTAGGCCAAGGGACCGAAAAGATTCGGCAAGAGTCGATCTATCGGTAGCGAAGGCCGCACGAGCGCTGACGGTGCACGAGTCACGACGACGGTTGCGTCCGAAACGTGCCAGTGCCCGCTGCTTCAGCACTGCTTGGCTGGGTGCCTGCACGCCACGCACACCTGCCTGAACGGAAACCATGTCCGCCACCACGCTCGCCCGACCCCGCTCGCCCCTCATCAGCTGGCTCGCCGTCACCTCGCTCATGCTGGGGATCTTCGCCATCGTCACCAGCGAAATCCTGCCCATCGGCCTGCTGACCGCCATCGGCGCCGACTTCGGCATCTCCGACGGCACCACAGGGCTGACCATGACACTGCCCGGCATCGTCGCCGCGGTCGCCGCACCCACCGTCACACTGACCACCGCGCGCCTGGACCGCCGCGTGATGCTGTGCGTCCTCATGGCGGTGCTCGCCGTGGCCGACGTGCTGGCCGCAGTGGCGACCTCCTACTGGGTCATGCTGATCTCCAGGGTCCTCGTCGGCCTCACCATCGGCGGCTTCTGGTCGATCGGAGCCGGGCTGGCCGGCCGCCTGATGCCGCCGCACGCCGTCGGCACCGCCACCGCTGTGATCTTCTCCGCCGTGCCGCTGGGCTCCGTGCTCGGCGTACCGGCCGGAACCTTCATCGGCAACCTCGCCGGCTGGCGAACCGCCTTCCTGGTCCTGGCCGCGCTGGCCATCCTGGTCTTGGCCGCCCTGCTGACGCTGCTGCCCCCGCTGCCCGCCCACCAGGCCACCAGCCCTCGCGTCCTGCTCGACCTGCTGCGCACCCGGGGTGCCGCCATCGCCCTGCTGGCCACCTTCCTCATCGTCTTGGCCCACTTCGGCACTTACACCTACGTCACGCCCTTCCTCCAGGACATCACCGGCCTGCCTCCCGCAGCCGTCGGCGCCGTCCTGCTGGCGTACGGCATCGCCGGAATCGCCGGAAACTTCCTGGCCGGCAAGGCCACCGCCACACGCCTGCGAGCCGCTTTCGCAATCTGCGGCTGCCTGATCGCGGCCACCACCCTGCTGCTGCCCTCGGCCGGCGGCACAACCGTCGGAGCCGTGGTGTTGCTCATGGTCTGGGGCCTGGCCTACGGAGGCGTGCCCGTCTGCTCGCAGGCATCGTTCATCACCGCCGCCCCTCAAACGCCCGAAGCCGCCACGGTCGTCTTCACCGCCTCCTTCCAGGCGACCTTCGCCCTCGGCGCGTTCCTCGGCGGCCGCATCGTCGACGCCTTCTCGGTCTCCACCGTGATGATCTGTGGCGGGCTGACCGCTCTGCTCATGGCGGTAACCCTATGGTCACTCGCCAAACCCCGCTGAGCCGGCGCATTGCATCCCCGCAGCCGACAGGAGCCACAGCTAAGCCGTCCAAACAGCCCCGAGTAAGCCGTCCAAACAGCCCCGAGGCCGGGAAACGATCAACCTAGATCCGGGAAGCGACCTTCAGAGCCTCGCTTCCGTACCAGTTCAGCCTGGCCCGTGAACACCCCACCAAGACGAAAGGCCCGGTTCCAGACCTTGGGTTCAAGAGGTCGATGCACCATCTCGTTGGTGAGGGGTTGTGTTGGACTTCAAGGTCCGCAAAATCAGGTCTCCGCCGGGGACTGTGGCTCACGGCTGGAGCGGCCTTCTGATGGTTCTTCGCAGCGTGATCAGGTTCTTTTGCCCTGGCATGTAACGCTTCGGCTGCCTTCGTCCAAGCAGGTGTGTATTCGGGAGGATGACGAAGGGAGCACGGCCGGTGCGCCTCAAACGAAAGGGGTTGGCGGAGATCTCCACCGACCCCGCGGCTTTCGAAGCCTTCTACCGGCGCCACGTCGAAGCGGTCACGCGATTCCTGACCCGCCGGGTGGACGACCCTCACACGGCCGCCGACCTGGTCGCGGAGGTCTTCATCGCGGTGCTCGACTCGGCGCACACCTACCGCTCCGGCCTTGGCAGTGAGATCGGCTGGCTGTACGGCGTGGCACGTAACACCCTGTCCGCCGAACGGCGGCGGGCCGCGCGTGAACTGAGCCTCGTCGGCCGGATCAGCGGGCGCAGGCTCCTCGACGCGGATGACCTGTCGCGTATGGAGGAGCGTCTGGACGCGGAGAGCACGGCCCGGCGGGCCTTCGAGGCCATGGCGGGACTTCCGGAGAGCGAGCGCGCCGTCCTGGAACTGGTCGCCATCGACCAGCTTTCCGTCAGCGAGGCGGCCGCCGTACTCGGCATCCGGCAGGGGACCGCCAGGGTCCGGCTGCACCGCGCCCGCCAGTCACTGCGGCACGTTCCCGGCGTCGTCCCGCCCGTGGTCATGGAAGGACTTCGATGAATTTCGAGGAGAGACTGCTCATGGAACTCAAGGCAGAGATCAACGAGCGGGCGGAGCGGGGGCCCGTCCGCAAGCCCATGCGCCGCCGCCTGCTGGCGGGGGTCGCGGTCGCGGGCATCGCCGCCGCGGCGTTTGTGGCCGTGCCGCTGGTCGCGGGGTCGGAGAGCCCGGCGTACGCGCTGACCAAGAACTCGGACGGGTCGATCACGCTGAAGATCAACGAGCTCCGGGATCCGGGCCAGGTCGAGAAGGACCTGGAAAAGATGGGTGTGAAGGCCGACGTCACCTACTTCAAACTGGGCAAGGAATGCGCTCCCGGTCGCTACAAGGGGTCGTGGCCGCAGATCGACTCGGCGGACGTGAAAAGCAAGGATCCCAAGGTCAAGGCCAAAATTAAGGAGCTGATGGAGAACTCCCTCCCCGCGAAGGCACACGACGTGATCGACGGCGGGGTGAGGATCTACCCTCGGGAGATCAAGCCGGGGCAGACCGTGATCATGGACTTCCATGAGAACAACAAGGCCAAGGGCTCGGAGAATCCCGACATCGAGTGGGAGTTCGGCTTCGACGTCACCGACGGCCCGGTCAAGCCGTGCACGGTCATCGACGTCTCGATCCCTACCCGGGAGAAGAACCCCGAGGCGTTCCCGCCTGAGGGCAGCTGATCCACCAGGGATATCGCGATCCGTCGGGGGTATGGCGGGCGCCCGCCGTACCCCCATCGGTCAGGCCTGTCCCCGCCGAGCGGGATCGCCGTGACCGACGGGATGCCCGGTGGCGCACGCCGGGTATCAGACGGTGAGCATGCCGAGCGCGGTGAAGCCGAACACGACGGATTGCGGCGTCTTGGCGTGATTGTTTGAGCGGGTCTCGGACATGTCCGGCCACTGCCCGACATATGCCTAAATGGGCCGTCTGAGCAGTGGTGGGGTCGCTCCGGCTTCAGGTCATGTTGACGTACTGGCGGGGCCGCAGGGCGTGGTTGCGCAACGCGGCCAGAGCGGCCGACCGGCCCGCCGGGGTCAGCCTGCCCCCCGCCCGGAGGCCGAACGCGTCCAGGCGCCGTTCCAGCTCGGCCAGGGTGGCCTCTACCTCGGCGATCTGCCACTCCTCGCAGTCGATCACCTCGGTGACCCGGTCACGGTCTGCCGGTGAGTTGTCGGCGAGGAGCAGCAGCGCCACCTCCCGGGCCGACGCCCGGAATCCTTGCTCCCCGGACGACGGGGCCAGCAGCGCGGACGCCGCGGCTTCCCAGAGAAGATCGCGGTCTTCGAGTAGGCGCTTGCCCGCCGACGTGGTCAGCAGCCGTCTTCCCGCGCGGCGCAGCACGCCCATCAGGTCCTGGGCCACCTCGCGGACCGCCGCCAGGTCCGAGCCGCTCCAGGCGCTCTCCGCGAGAACGGAACGGGCGAGGTTGTGCCGCTGGGTCAGCGGGATGCCGCCCGGCTGGCAGCCCATCCTCAGCAGCCACCGCAGCGCCTCCAGGCGATCGTCGGCCGGAGCCGGTATCGGGGCGTGCAGGTGCACCTCGAAGGGCTGGGCGAGTTCGCGCCAGGCGGCCCCACGACCGAGCACCCAGCGGTTCAGCCGTTCGCCCTGGACCCGGTGGAGCCAGTTGTCCCCGCCGAGCTCGGGGCGGGATGCGGTCAGCCAGTGACGGGTCAGCGCCTCTCGTCCCGGCGAGCAGGCGGTGAGCTCGCCGGAGACGATGGCGAGCTCCAGCGCGGCGGAGCAGGCGCCGTGCGCGCCCAGCTCCTCGGGACCCATGATCGAGCTCCATCGCAGCTCGGGCACATCCGGTGGGAGCACTCCCGTGGCGTCCAGGGCGCCCTGGTAGGCGGCCACCCCGGCGTCCTCGCCGGAACGGGCGTAGGTGCGCAGGATCTGCGTGGTCGTGGCCGAGGAGCAGAGCTCGGCATAGCGCTCCAGGCCGCCCAGCCGCAACAGCCTGCCCAGTGCACGGGCGATCGCGGCGCGGTCGCCGCTGACCTTGGTGGGCAGCGTGTACCAGAGGAACTCGCACACGTTGAGCTCGGTGATCGTCTCCAGCGGCTCGCCGCCGGTCAGCCAGTCGATCGCGCTCCGGGCGTGCTCGGCATAGTCGGGCTCGGATCGCTCCAGCTCGGAGAGGAGCGCAGCCACGTCCGGTGCAGGCATGCTTCGAAGTCTGCCGTATGCGGGCCTGCCCTGACGATGAACGTGACGTAATGGATCGTGCACGTCGCCTACCCTAGGAAATCGGCTCTAAGCAGCTCATATACGGACGGTCAGATCCAACCCTTCTTGAAGAGCATGCGTGCGCTCCACTCCGCATAAGGGATGATCTCGGCGGTGAGCACGGGGTAGAGCCACCAGAAGTTGAGCAGCGAGAGCAGCGCGAAGGCGCCGACGACCGAGGCTCCGATCACCCGCCGCTGCGGCGAGGCACCCACCGGACCGATGATCAGCCCGGCCGCGAGCACGATCGCCAGGATCATGAAGGGGACCATCGGGATCGCGTAGAACAGGAACATGGTCCGGTTGTCGGCGATGGCGTAGTAGAACCAGGGCAGCCAGCCGGCGGCGTAGGCCAGCAGGACGGCCCCGGCCCGCCAGTCGCGGGTG
>NZ_JBIAZA010000054.1:0-27410 GCF_042898655.1 Streptosporangium sp. NPDC000396 | reverse complement strand
GCCCGGTTTGTGTCAAACTGTCGCTTTCGTCCCAGTTGACCCACCCACCGTCGCATCCTTCCGGATCGACCACCCTGTCTCCAGGGCAACCCCTCTAACTTACTCCAACATCCGACTGGTGTCCAATCGGATTCTGGTGAGACGCGAGCGTCCCAACCAAAGAGTGTGATCAGAGGGGGTTCCCGAGGTTTTGGCGATCTCCGCCAACCCCTTGGGCTCGTGAACTCTATGTTCGCCATCCCCCTCCGTCAAATCGACGGCTGCCGGAAAGTGGCGTGTTTCATTACTTATGGGTAGGGGTCTCCTATGACGGACCAAAAACTCGTGCCCAGAGCGCTGATTGTGCTGCTCTGCACCGCGGGTGCCGTAATCACATTGGCGGGTATCAAAGAGGTCGGGTCGATCATCGGCCCCGTGCTGCTGGCGCTGGTTCTCGTCCTGGCGGTCTCCCCCGTCAGAACCTGGCTCGAAAAACGCGGCGCCCCGGGATGGACCCTGGTCGCGGCACCGCTGGCTTTGGTCCTGCTCCTGTTGTCCGGCATGGTGGCGATCCTCACCCTCTCGGTCACGCAGGCGGCGGTTCTCGCCTCCTCCTACGGCGACCAGTTCAACCAGCTCGTCCTCGACGTGCAGCACTTGGCGGCGAGGTTCGGCATCGGCACCCAGCAGGTGGATCAGGCACTCAGGGCACTCGACCCCTCCAAGATCTTCGAGCTCATCCAGGGGTTCGCCAGCGGGTTGCTCGGCGTGTTCTCCAGCCTGATCCTCATCCTCATTCTGTCGCTGGCCATGTGCCTGGACGCGCGGCCCCTCTCACGGATCCTCTCCTCGCGTGCCGGGCACTGGCCTCTGCTCGTTCACGCACTTCACAACTTCGCCCACAAAACCCGCCGCTATCTCGTCGTCTCGACGGTTTTCGGGCTCATCTGCTCCGCACTGGACGTGACCGCGCTCTGGCTTCTCGGCGTGCCGCTGCCGTTGCTCTGGGGCGTGCTGGCGCTGATCACGAACTACATCCCGAACCTCGGCTTCATCATCGGGCTGATCCCGCCCGCCCTTCTCGGCCTGCTTCAGGGCGGCCTCAGAACCATGGTCCTTGTGATCGCCTCCTACCTGGTGATCAACTTCGTGATCCAGTCGCTCATCCAGCCCAAGTTCCTCGGCGACGCCGTGGGCCTGTCCACGACCGTGACGTTGCTGTCGCTCCTCCTGTGGGCGTATGTGCTCGGCCCGCTGGGCGCCTTGCTCGCCATCCCGCTCAGCCTGCTGACACGCGCACTGCTGATCGACAGCGATCCCAACGGCAAATGGGCCGCCGCCCTCATCTCCGGAGCAGTCCCCTCCGACGAGCGACCATGACCGCCCCGGTGCGGTTGTCCACCTCCAGCTTCGCGTAGATGTGCACAAGGTGGCTCTTGACGGTGGCTTCGCTGATGAACAGTTCCCGGGCGATCCGCCGGTTCGACAGACCGTCCGCGACGAGGGCGACGATCTCGATCTCCCTCGGAGAGAGCGACGGCTGTGGTGACCGCATCCGGGTGACCAGCCTGGCCGCGACCGGCGGGGCGAGTATGGTCTCCCCCCGGGCCACCGCCCGGATGGCGTCGAGCAGGTCGTCTGTGGGGGCGTCCTTCAGCAGATAGCCCGCGGCTCCGGCCTCGATGGCGGCGAAGATGTCGCCGTCGGTGTCATAGGTGGTCAGCACCAGCACCCGGGGCGGGTCGGGCAGCTCGGCGATCAGCCGGGTCGCCTCCGCACCGGACATGCCCGCCCCCAGACGCAGATCCATCAGCACGACGTCGGCGCCGGATGCGAGCCGTACGGCCTCCTCGCCCGTGGCGGCCTCACCGGCTATGACCATGTCGGCGGACTGGTCGAAGACCGCCCGAAGTCCTTTGCGGACGACGGGGTGATCGTCGACGAGCAGCAGGCGGATCACGGGACGGGAAGGGTGACGGCCAGGGCCGTACCGAGGCCGGGAGCGGATTCGACGGTCACCGCGCCACCGAGCTCGGCCGCGCGGTCACGGATGAAGCCGAGGCCGTTGCCCGACCGGATCAGCGGGTCGAAACCGCGCCCGTCGTCGACGATGTCCATCGCCACCTCGTCTTCCATGTAGGTCAGCGTCAACGCGGCCTTGCTCGCCTCCGCATGTCTGGAGACGTTGGCGAGCCCGCCCTGGGCGATCCTGAGCAGCGCGATCTCTGCGCTGCGGGGCAGGGCGTACGGCTCGCCGTCCAGATGGAAAGCGGCTCCCTGCCTGGAGCAGAGGCGGCGCAGTGCCTCCTCAAGGGATCCGTCCAGGCCGGGCGGCGTCAGAGCGTGGACGAAACGACGGGCCTCGGCGAGGTTGTCCTCGGCCGCGTGCATCGCCTCCGTCACATATCCGGAAGGATCGGGCGGAACCGCGCGCAGCAGCAGGACGATGCTGGACAGGCCTTGCGCGAGGGTGTCGTGGATCTCCCTGGCCAGCCGTTGCCGCTCGGCGAGCACTCCGGCCTCGTGCTGGGTCTCGGCCAGCTCGGCGCGGGTGCGGGTCAGCTCGTCGATGAGCTCCCGGCGGCGCTCGCTCTCCCGGTACAGGGCGGTGTAGGCGGCGGCCATGATGATCGCCACCACCGCGCCGATGGCCGGGCCGATCACCTGGGCGGAGCTGAGCGCGGGCTCGTGCAGGGCGAGCGTGCCGACGGTGACCGCGGTGAGCGCGATCACCGCCGGGACTCCCGCGCGCAGGGGCAGCAGATGCAGGCAGACGAAGAACAGCGGGAACGCCAGCCAGACAAGGTCCGGGGTGAGCAGGCCGAGCACCGCCCAGGTCAGGACGACGGCCGCCAGCCAGAGCAGCGAGGCCGTACGACGGCCGCCGAGCGTGAGGCCGATCGCGTAGATCGCGCCGAGCAGGACGCTTCCGGAGAACGCCGCCCACGAGCCGGACACGCGGGTCAGACCCACCGCGAGCAGCACATAGAACACGCCGTGCAGGCCGAACTTGAGCAGCCGCATCGCGGGAACCCCGAGTCCTCCCTCCATGCGACCAGGTTATGAGGGGCAGGTGGGGTGCTCGCATCCAACCTTCGGTTGATTGGCGGACCGATCGGAGTCGCGATGCCCCGGGCCGGTGAAACCGGCGAGCCTGGTGGGAGTGAAGAGGCAAACGATCCGGAGACCGACTTGTTCATCGCGTTGAGAGACATCCGTTTCGCCAAGGGACGGTTCGCCCTCATGGGGTCCGTCGTGGCGCTCATCACCTTGCTCGTCGTCCTGCTTTCAGGACTCACCTCCGGGCTCGCGGGGGAGAACATCTCCGCCGTCGAGAATCTGAGAGGCGATCTGATCGCCTTCGGCGGCGAGAAGGTCTCCTTCTCCGACAGCACGGTCACCGCCGCGCAGTGGAAGGGACTGGGCGGCCGGCCGCTCGGGATCACGCAGACCCGGCTCGCTCACGACGACGCGAACCAGGCGGTCGCGGTCTTCGGCTCGGACTCCTTGGGACCGGCGAAGCAGGCGGACGGCGAGCTGGTCGTGTCACCTGACCTCGGGCTGGCCGTCGGGGACACCGTGACGATCGGCGAACGGCCGTACCGGGTCACCGCGATAGGCCCGGACGACTCCTACGGTCACACACCCGTGGTGTGGTCCACGCTCGCGGACTGGCAGCGCGTCGCCCACGCCAAACCTGACACCGCGACCGTGGTGGTGCTGAGCGGCGACGCCCCCGAGCGGGCACTGGGCACGCACCCCGTCACCAAGCGGCAGGCGCTGTCCGGGATCGGTTCCTACACCTCGGAGAACGGCTCGCTGACGATGATGCAGGGTTTCCTGTTCGCCATCTCGGCGCTGGTCATCGGGGCGTTCTTCACCGTGTGGACGATCCAGCGCCAGGGCGACATCGCCATCATGAAGGCGCTCGGCGCGTCCAGCGGCTATCTGATGCGCGACGCCCTGTCCCAGGCGCTGATCGTGCTGGCCGTGGGCGGTGGGATCGGCGGAGCCGCCGGGCTCGGGGTCGGAACGCTCGCCGAGCGGGTCATGCCGTTCGTGGTGAGCGTCTCGACGACGTTCGTGCCGGTGCTGGCCATGATCGCCCTCGGTATGGCGGGAGCCGCGCTCGCCGTACGCCGTATCACCTCCGTTGACCCGCTGATCGCCCTGGGGAGCGCCCGATGAGCCTGGAACTGACCGACCTCCGCCTGACCTACGCCGACGGCGACACCACGCTGGTCGCGCTCGACGACGTGTCCCTGACCGTCGGGCCCGGCGAGCTGGTCGCCGTGGTCGGCCCTTCCGGGTCGGGGAAGTCCAGCCTGCTGGCCGTGGCCGGGACCCTGCTCCAGCCCGACTCCGGCCGGGTGCTCATCGGCGGGACCGACGCCTCACGGCTCGGCGACAAGGAGCGTACGGCGCTGCGCAGAGAGCGGATCGGCATCGTCTTCCAGCAGTCCAACCTGATCGCCTCGCTCACCGCGCTGGAACAGCTGCAGGCCCTGGATCGCATGCGGGGTGCGGCCTCCGCGGGGGCCGTCGAGCTGCTGCGGGCGGTGGGGCTGGCGGGCAAGGAGAACCGGCGGCCGCACCAGCTGTCCGGGGGCGAGCGGCAGCGGGTCAACATCGCCCGGGCGCTGACCGGCGACCCCGCGGTGCTGCTGGTCGACGAGCCCACCTCGGCGTTGGACCACTCGCGAGGCACGGAGATCATGATGTTGCTGTCGGAGCTGACCAGGGAGCGCGGGGTGGCGACGTTGCTGGTCACACATGACCTCGCGCAGATCGGCCACGCGCATCGGGTGGTGGAGATGAACGACGGCCGCCTGTCGGAAGTGCGCAGGGTCCCGGGAACTGTCGGCGTTCCCTCGTAGCCTTGAGGCATGTACCGCGAGTGGGCTCCGGATCCGGCGATCGCCGGGCGGGTGGCCTGCGTCTGGACGAGCACGGCGACCACGGCTGAGACGCGGCTCGTCGTGCCCGACGGCTGTGTCGATCTCATCTGGGGCCCGGCGGGGCCGCAGGTCGCCGGGCCCGACACCGGGCCGATGCCGGTCAGGTTGTCCCCCGGTGACCGCCACACCGGGATCCGGTTCCGCCCCGGTGCGGTGGGAGATGTGTTCGGCGTGCCGGTCGAGGCCCTGCGCGACCTGCGGGTTCCGCTGGCCAACCTGGGGGTGTTGCCGGGGCTGACGGTCGAGACCATGCAGGAGCGGCTGATCGTACGGCTGCGCGCGACGGCCGGGCCCGACCCCGCCGTTCCGGCGATCGTCGCGGCGTTGCGGGCCGGCAGAAGCGTGGCGGAGGTGGCCTGGGAGCTGGGGTTCAGCGAGCGGCAGCTCCACCGGCGGTCGCTGCGGGCCTTCGGGTACGGGCCCAAGACGGTGCAGCGGGTGGTCAGGTTCCAGCGGGCGCTGCGGCTGACCAGGAGCGGGGTCCCGCTCGCCGAGGTGGCCCTCTCCAGCGGATATGCCGACCAGTCCCACCTGGCCAACGACGTTCGGCGGCTGGCCGGGGTGTCTCTCGGTCAGCTCGTGAGCCGGCCGTAGTCCTTCAGGGTCCGCAACCGCTGCACGGTGAGGAACCCGCCCCACTCGTGGGTCACGATCGGCGTCCACATCAGGAAGTTCGGAGCCCAGCCGCCCTGGGGCGACTGCCGGCCGATCAGCGCGTCGAGGTGGCGGTCGAGCGTCTCGGCGTCGAAGAGCGGCAGCCCGATGGGCTCGGGGGCGAAGTCGAGAGGGAAGTGGGCTTCGCCCGGGGCATCCGGGTCGAAGGTCACGGTGGCCAGGATCGCCTCGCGCAGCCGTTCGAACTGCCGGCGAGCCCGGTCACGGTCGGGGACGTGCTCCAGGAAGTGGACGATTGCCCGCGCGCCGTACGGCTGGATCTCCGACGTCTCTTCGATCGCGGCCCACGTGAACGCGGTGGCCGGAGCGAGCCATGGGTGGTCGATCCCGTGCTTGTGCAGGAGGGCGGCGATCGAGGCGGTGGGCACGAGCGAGCCGGGCGGATCGTCCGGGGTCTCCCACCAGGGGGCGTGCGGTGTTTCCCGGACGCTGGGCAGCACGAACGGCACCCCGCCGTCCTCGGTGGCGATCGTCGTCAGGTAGTCGCAGGCGCTGGTCACCATCGGGTCGTCGAAGGCGTCCATCTCGTCAAGGATCCAGAACGCCACCTCGACCGGCTCCGGCTGACTCTCGGCACCCCGCAGATCCGGCTCCAGCGCGTGCCCGAACCCGCCGTCCGGATTCTGATAGGCGCGCAACACCTGGAGCACCCGGTCACGAGATCCGTCACCGAACAGTGCCTGGAACCTCAACCTGTCGATCAGCCGGGCGTTGAGCCGCAGATATCGCTCTGCCCTGGCCAGGGCGTCCTTCGTCAAGATCTCCATGCTTCGATCGTAGGTTCGGCTCAGGGCGTCGTCTTGCAGGAATCAGACGCCTCGCTCTCACAGTCGGACGGCACCTGCGACCCGCCCGGGTTCGCCTCCCACGGTCATCTCATCCGTCTGATCGTCCAGGCGCCGTAGGCAGTCTGGTCAGCTCGACGCCGAAGTGGTCGCGATAGGCGGCGAGAGTCTCGGCGTCGGTGGTCAGGTGCCGCTCCTGGCGGTCGTTCCCGGTGGTCCGGATGAGCAGCCTGTCGCTCAGCGTGTCCCGTCCCGTCTCGGTGAGGATCGAGCAGATGAGAGACCGGGTGAAGTGCGACTTGGGTGAGGTCTGATGCCACCAGCAGGTCGCCTCGAAGTCGGCCATGGCGCGCGGCCGCTGTTCGAGACGGTATTCGAGCGTGCCGTCCTTCAGCACGTCGAGGTCTCCGTCGCCGGTCTCGGCGATGCGGAAGGTGCCGCCGGGGTCGGGCTGGTCGGTGCGCAGGTCGAGGCGGAGCGGGTAGCGGCTGAACCTGCCGAAGCCGACGTCGACGAGCCACGGGCCGGAGGCGTCGTCCACCCGCAGGGCGAGATGGTCGAAGGGCGGTCCGAGGGTGTCGCCGCCGGACGCCCTGGCCGACAGCAGGGTCACCTCGTAGCCCAGTGAGCGGAGCAGCACGGCGAACGCGCCGTTGAGTTCGTAGCAGAAGCCGCCGCGGCGCCTTTCGACCACCTTCTCGACCAAGGCCTGCTCATCGAGCACGACGGGTTCACCGAGGTGGATGCTCAGGTTCTCGAACGGGACCGTCAGCAGGTGGCGCAGTTGCAGTTCGCGCAGCGACTCCATGTCCGGGATTGAGGGGCGGGCGGCGCCGATCCGCTTCAGGTATTCGTCCATGGTCCAATTCACTCACACCGCGAACCACTCGTGCCATCGGCCTTTGGACCTAGGCTCACGGAAGCCGTTCAGGACAGCAGGTGCTCCCGGCCGAATTCGGCGAACTGCCTGCGCAGGGCCGACCGTGCCGCTCCGGTCAGCGTGACGTAGCCGAGGTCACGGGCCGGACGCCACCACACCGGGTCGGCGCACTCCCATCGTTCGCGGCGAAGGCCCTGTTTGTTGACCTTGTTGGTGGCGGTGAGCGGCATCCGCGGCGTCAGCCGTACGAACAGCGGGGCCCACTTGGTGCCGAGGTCGGGCTGGGCGCGCAGGAACGCGGCGAAGGCGTCCGGGTCGAAGTCGCCGTCGAGCTCCAGGGTGGCCATGACCTGGTCCCCGGTACGGGGGTCGGGCACCGCGTAGACCGCGCACATGATCGTTCCGGGATAGCGGGCGAGGATGCGCTCGACGGGGCCGGCGGCGAAGTTCTCGCTGTCCACCCGGAGCCGGTCGGCGTCCCTGCCCGCGAAGTAGAAGTAGCCGTCGAGGTCGCGGTAGGCGAGGTCGCCGCTCCAGTACCAGCCGTCGCGCAGGCGCTGGGCGTCGGCCTCCGGGTTGTTGTAGTAGCCCTCGAAGGAGGCGTCTCGCCGGACGATCTCCCCGATCGCCTCGTGCCCGTTGACCAGCCTGCCGCTGCCGTCGAACCGTGCCCTCAGACACTCGTGGCCGGTCAGGGGGTCGTGAACGGCGACGTCCGTGCCCTCCGGCGCCACCCCGAGCGCGTCGGCGGGTGTTCCCGGCACCTTGCTGATCACGATCGCGCCCTCGGAGGAGCCGTAGCCCTCGATGGGCACGGCGTCGAACCGCCTGGCGAACTCGGCAAGATCGCGGGCGGAGGCCTCGGTGCCGAAGGCGGCCCGCAGGGGGTTGTCGGCGTCGTCGTCCCGCTCGGGAGTGGCGAGGATGTAGGCGAGGGCGCGGCCGACGTAGTTGAAGTAGGTCGCGCCGTACCGGCGGACGTCCGGGAGGAAGGCGGAGGCGCTGAAGCGGCGGCGCATCGCGACCGTCCCGCCGGCGTGGGTGACCATCGCCAGATTCGCCATGATCGCGTTTCCGTGGAACAGCGGCATCGCGAGATACGCCACCGATTCCCTGCCCAGCCCGAACAGCGTGCCTCGCTCCGCGATGGCCGCCAACCGGCCCTGCCCGCAGATCACCGCCTTCGGCGCCCCCGTGGACCCGGAGGTGAACAGCAGGAGCAGAACGTCCTCGGGTCGCGGCGGTTCCTGCCCGCCGACGATCGCCCTGACCTCGTCGCCGGTACGGCGGGCCACCAGATCTTGGTAGCCGGGGGTGTCCACGCGCAGGATCCGATCCGGTGCGACCCCGAGGTCGAGGCCGTCGATCAGGGCCGACCGGCCGGAGTCCGTCACGATGAATCGGCAGTCGGTGTGGCGGATGTCCCGGGCGAGTTCCTCCCCTCGCCTGGTGGGGTTGATGCCGACCAGGGCCGCACCCGACAAGGCCGCGGCGAAGATCCACAGGACGTACTCGGGGACGTTCTCCAGCAGCACGCCGACGTGAAACGGGCGGCCGGGCTCTTTCAGCTCGATCGCCAGGGCCGCCCGGAGCTCCGCCTCGCGGACGAGCCGGGCCCAGGTGTAGCTCTCGTCCTCGAAGCGCAGGCCGATGTGCTCGTCGTCGGCCCGCGCCCGGACCAGGTCCGCGAATGTCGCCACACCCGGATCTTGAGCAAGTGCTTGGTCAAAGTCAATCCTTCATGATCCGCGGAAGGCGGAAAGACCTGCGAAACAGGCCCTGCGACCCGTGAGACGGCTCCCGCGGACCAAAGGCCTACATCGCGACGGCGCCGCCGCTCACCCTGGTGCGCCCGTCGGCCGCGGCGATCGAGACCTTCAGCTCGCTGGGCCGTCCCATGTCTGCGCCCTGAATGATCGTGAACTCGTCCGAGCCGGTCCCTATGGTCCGGAGGTAGCCGCCGAAGGCGGCGGCCGCGGCCCCGGTGGCCGGGTCTTCGACGACACCGCCGACCGGGAACGGATTGCGGGAGTGGAAGCGCTCGTCGCTTTCCCGCCAGAACAGGTTGACCGTCGTCCAGCCCTCACGCGTCATGATCGAGCGCAGGCCGTCGAAGTCGTAGTCGAGGTCCGCCAGCCGTTCATGTGAGGCGGCGGCGAGCATCAGGTGGTCGTTCCCGCCGAAGGCGACGTGCGGCGGGAACGCCCTGTCCAGGTCGTCACGGGACCAGCCGAGCGCCGCGAGCGTCTCGTCCAGGACCTTCTCGGCCACCGGCGCCGAGCGGGTGGGCACGCTGGTGAGCGTCGCGCGCAGCACCTCTCCGTCGACGAAGGCGTCCACGACGATCTCGCCCGCGTTCGTGTCGAACACCAGCCGCCCGGCGCCGATCCGCTCGGCCAGGGCGACCGAGGTGGCGATCGTGGCGTGACCGCAGAACGCGACCTCGGCAGAGGGGGCGAAGTAGCGAACCCGGAAGCCGCGGCCCTCGCCGTCGCGACCGGTCACGAAAGCCGTCTCGGAGTAGCCGACCTCGGCGGCGATGGCCAGCATCTCGGCGTCGGACAGGGCCTCGGCGTCAAGAACTATCCCCGCGGGGTTCCCACCCTCGGGGTCGCCGGTGAAAGCGGCGTAGCGCAGGATCTCAACATTGTTCGTCACACTCACGCAACCTACCGGGCCCCGTTCGGGGCCCCGGCACCTCCCGGACCCCTGACGCCACCCGGGAGAAGGGACGTCAGGTGGACAGGCGTCGGACCTTTCAGGTGGACGCGGCGACGGAGGCCCGCGAGACCGTCTCCGGCGACTCCACGGCGGCCCGGGAGACGCGGCGGCCCCAGGGCATGGCCAGGGCCAGGATCGGCAGGAGCACGATGGAGCTCTGAGCCCAGGCGGAGTGCAGTTCCCACCAGGTGTCGGTGTCGAACTGGGTCATGTAGAGGTAGCCGTATCCGCCCCACACGGACACGCCGATGATGACGGGCCAGGTGAAGCGGGTGGGGCGGGCGATCAGGAACGGCATGAACCACATCAGGTACTGCACGCCGAGACGAGGTGTGGTGATCATGAAGGCGAGCAGCAGGGCCGTGGTGAGGTCGACCGGGTCGGCGCGGCGCCACAGGAACGCCACCACCAGCAGGGTGATGTAGATCAGCCTGGTGCCGAACGTGACGATGCCGGGGGCGAGCGTCCAGTCGCCACCGACCTTGAGCGCGGCCCAGCCCCAGTCTCCGACGATCGGGCGGATGTACTGGATCTCGTGGATGACCTCGGGAATCTGACTCAGCGAGGTGCCCGCGAAGATGGGCAGGGTGACCAGGAAGAAGAGCGGGACGACACCGGTGACGACGAACGCGGCGATGCGGGCGCGGAAGGTCGGCAGCAGCAGGAGCATGCCCGGGATCAGCCAGATCGGCCAGCTCTTGGCGCACAGGGCCAGGCCCATCAGCAGGCCGGCGAGCACCGCCCTGCGGAGAACCGGCTTCTCACCGGGGCGGGGCGCGATCGTCCGGCGCACCACGCCGGCCGGGCTCAGGGCATGCCGTACGGCACCGCCGACACCGAAGGCCGAGACGCCTCGACGCACTCGCGCGATCACGTCGGGGACGTCGACCGCGACGCCCCGCCGGTCGGGGCTCCCGGGGCCACGGGCGACCACGAACGCCGCCACGCCGAAGACCAGCGCGACCGGCTCGACCTGACCGTGAACGCAGGCGACGAGGATGGCCAGCGGGTTGCAGGCGTACTGGAAGGCGCGCAGCGAGGCGGCAGGACCACCGGCGAGCTTTCCGACCAGCGGGATCAGCGCCATGTCCGCCACCACGGTGACCAGTCGGCCGCCGACCTCCCACGGGATGCCGAGCCAGAGCAGTAGGCCGTACACGTAGGGGATGGTCGGCAGGAAGTGCCAGCCGCTGTCACTGCCGAGAACGGGATCCTCACGTCTCAGGATCGCCTCGCCCGCGGGCTTGAAGCTCTCCATGAAGTCGACCGGTTGCCAGGTGTCGATCGCCGAGGTGGTCATGATGAGCAACCGGAACCCGATTCCGACCGCGAGCACGACGAGAAGCGATGGCCGCCAGTTTCTCCATTGCGCGACCAGGGCGAGCACGACACCTGTGACGAGGACGATCCCCGTGAGAATTGCGTAGTCCATGACGGTTACAAGAGTGCCGGAACCTGCGGGCGACCACCCACCCGGTCCAGAAAACGAGACCAGTCTCTCAGCTTTCATTACACAGAGGGGTATGATTATTACATTAAGTAATCAATGGGAGTGGAGATGACCACGACACCGGGGGGCGAGCCGAAGTCGTTCGGCAGGTGGCTGGCTCGGATACCCCCGCGCGTGTGGATCGCGCTGATCCTGGCCGCGCTCGGCGTCGCCTTCATCGCGCAGAATCGGATCAAGGTTCAGATCAGGTGGCTCATGCTCACCGTGACCTCGCCGCTCTGGATCGCGCTGCTGGTCGTGATGCTGATCGGCCTGCTCGTCGGCCTGCTGATCCGGTGGCGGTCCCCCAGGCGGAAATGAACGCCGCGGGAGACCTCGCCGCCGGGAGTCCGTCTCTCCCGGCGGCGAGGGGCTTCTCAGAAGCCCGCGGTGATGCGGGTGAACTCCCAGTCGGCCTGGGCGATGCCGCTGCAGTGGGAGACCACGCCGCCTCCCGGGCAGGGACGGTCACGGTTGACCGCCCAGTACGCCAGGCGGGTCAGCCCCTTGGACCTGGCCCAGTTGGTGATCTGGGTCCACGTCTGCGGGGAGGTCAGCTCCCGCTGGTCGGACAGGCCGTTCATGCCGGAGATGCCCATGTGCGCGTAGGCCTGCGCGTCGGTCCAGCCGTTGGCCGACTTCAGCGCGTTCTTCAGGCCCTCCGCGGCGTTGACGGTGTCGCTGTAGATGTCGGAGCCGCCGAAGTCGAACGGCATGATCGTGTAGTTGTCGATCGGCACGCCCAGCGCCCTGGCCTGGTTGATCAGGCGGATGCCGTGGGAGTTCGGGCCGCTGGTGGCAGTGCCGAAGGTCACGACGACCTTGACGCCGGGGTTGTTCTGCTTGACGATCTTCAGGCCGTTGAGGATGCGGTCCTGGACGGTGTAGTTCTCGAACTCGTCGGTGTTCTCGATGTCGAAGTCGACCACCGCCGGGCCGACGGCGTTGATGACCTGCTGCACGGCGCCGGCGAAGGCCGCCGGGGTGGAGCAGTTCGGGCCGAGCTTGTTGCCCTGCCAGCCGCCGAAGGAGATCTGGACGCTGCCGCCCTTGGACTTGATCGTGGAGATCGCCTGAGCGTCGGCGCCGCCGGTCAGCGGCCGGTTGCCGTCCCAGGCCGGGGTGCAGCCGCCGCTGGAGAGGATGAACGCCATCGTGAACGACCTGATGCCGGTCGCGTCCATGACGGTGCCCGGGTTCGGCGGGTTGCCCCAGCCCATGTAGAGGTACGGCGCGCCGGGCATCTTGCCCCCGGTGGGCGGGCAACCGTTGGGCGGGCAACCGGTGGTGGTGCCGGTGACCGGGTTGCCGGCCCCGGAGAGGTTCCCGGCGGCGTCGCGGGCCCGGACGGTGTAGGTGTAGCTGGTCGAGGCGGCCAGCCCGGAGTCGGTGACGGAGGTGCCGGAGGCCGTGGTCACCAGGGTCGAGCCCCGGTAGACGTTGTAGCCGGTGACGCCGACGTTGTCGGTGGAGGCGTTCCACGCCAGCGAGACACTCGACGAGCTCGTGCCGGTCACGCGGAGGCCGCCGGGCACGCTGGGCGGTGTGGTGTCACCTCCGCCGGAGGCGACCTTCCACAGGGCGGGGACGTTGGGCGGCTCCCAGCCGGGCTGGGAGGTGTGGCTCTGGATGCACTCGTAGTCGACGCCGTTGTAGGTCACCCGGGCACCGGCGGTGTAGGCCGTCCACGCCTGCCACTGGGGTGCGGCGAACAGGACGCCCGCCTGATGCGCGGCGGACGGGACGCCCGTCTGGGGCGCGGCGTTCGCGGCGGTGGTGAACCCCGCGAAAGCCGTAGCCAGGGCGGCGAGTACGGCGAAGGCCGTACGACGTAGGACGCGAAACTTCACGTTGACCTCGTTGGTTCGATGGGGGGGTGGCCGTACGGCTCGCGCCCCGTGGGGGGTGCTCCGCGCGGCGAAACGGGGAGGCGCGGGCGCGAGCCGTACGACTGGCAGGGCTCGGTCCCACCCCGCAGGAAAGGCGGGACCGAGCCGTGGATCAGCGGAGGCCGTCGTCCGTGACGGTGACGGGAACGTCGGCGCCGCCGAGCGTGAGCGGGACCGCGAGAAGACTTGCGGGCGCAGTCAGGAAAGGTGTGCGGAAGGCGTTCCGCGTGATCGCCCCCACGAGGGGGGACACGAGGATGAAGCGGTGATGTGAGGCGTCATGGCGGCAGGAGTTTCACGCGACGACGGCCACTGCCATCGGATATTCGCAGCTCATCACGGGGTTTGACGGTGGCGAACGGGTCATGGCGGCTCCCATTCGAACTTTCTTTTAGGAAAGTTTCCTAAGAGTTGTCGCGATCGTAGCCTTGACAGACCTTCTCGACAAGGCCCAAAAGATTCGGGCCTCGACCGGCCGGCCGAGCACGTTCCACGTGCTTTCGGACTCCGGAACGGCGAAGGTCCCGCACGGCACGCGCGTGCCGTGCGGGACCTTCGCGGCATCAGGCCATCACTTCGGAGAGCGGTTTGCGGACCAGGGCGGGGACCTCCGCGTCATGTGCCGCGTAGCCGACCGGGAACAGGATGTAGGGCCGCTCGTTGCCCGGTCTCTGGCAGATCTCGGTCAGGAACGCCATCGGGTTGGGGGTGTGGGTGAGCGTGGACAGGCCCATCGAGTGCAGGGCCGCGATGAAGAAGCCGCAGGCGATGCCGACGCTCTCGTTGACGTAGTAGTGCTTGACCTTGGTCCCGTCGGGGCGCACGCCGTACTTCTCGGCGAAGCAGACCACCAGCCACGGCACCGTTTCGAGGTAGCCCTTGTCGGAGCCGGTCTCCAAGGGAGCCAGGGCCGTGCGCCACTCCGGCGTCAGCCGCCCGCCCTCGTAGTTCTGCCGTTCCTCGATCTCGGCCGCCTGCCTGATCCGCCTCCTGGTCTCGGGATCACCGATCACGACGAACTTCCAGGGCTGCTGGTGGGCTCCCGACGGGGCGGTGTTCGCAGTCTGGATCGCCAGCTCCACGCACTCGCGCGGCACCGGCTCGTCGCTGAAGAACCGCACGCTCCGGCGGCGGTCCATGTGCTCGTAGAACTCCCGGCCCCGCGACACCATCTCGGACTCGGGGTAGCGCGCGGGCCGGTACGGGATGAACGGATGGGAATGGTCTCGCACCACGATCGTCTCCATTTGTTGCCATATATGCAGGCGTAGTCTGGATCGCAGCCGCAGGCCGGGCAACACACCGGCCGGTTCACTGCCAGATCGTCAGCGTGGAGTACGGCTCATGGCCCGGAGGTGGACAGATTGGCAGTCAGGAGAAGCGGCCTGGACGAGCTCGACCGCAAGATCCTCCATCTGATCAGGGAGCGCCCCCGGACCGGTCTGCTGGAGATCGCCCGCCTCCTCGGCGTCGCCCGGGGCACGGTCCAGGCCCGCCTGGACCGGATGGTCGCCGACGGCGTGATCACCGACTTCGGCCCCAGCCTCTCCCCCCGCGCCCTCGGCTACCCTGTGCAGGCGTTCACCACCCTGGAGGTCGAGCAGGTCTCCCGCGCCGACATCTCCACCGCCCTGGAGGCGATCTCCGAGGTTCTGGAGGCCCACATCGTCACCGGCCCCGGCGACGTCTGGTGCCGGATAGCCGGCCGCGACCACGAGCACATCCAGCAGGTCATCGATCGGACCCTGGCCATCCCGGGAGTACGGCGAAGCAGCACGGTCATCACCCTGTCGACCGTGGTCGCCCACCGGGTCCAGCCACTGGCCGACGGCGCCTGAGCCCGCCGCACGGCCCGCTGAGCGGGAATCCGCTCCGGCAGGACTCCTTCACGAAAGGCGGTGCCGGCTCTGGAGTGGATTACGGGTGACGAGCTCGGGGAAGCGGCTGAAGTCACGATCGACAGTCCACAACTCACGGATGCCGTGCGTGGCACACAAAGCCGCGATCCGTGCGTCGTGGACCATCGGACCGACAATCTTGCCCGCCTCAAGCAATGACCGAAGCGCTTCCCAATGGTTGTCCGCCTCACCGATCACCACGAGGGACGGCGAACCCAGCCAGGCGTCGATCTGCGCGAACGCCTCCATCGAGGTGCTCGGTGGAGCGTACACACGCGGGTGAGTCACGATTGAGAAGAACTCGTGAACGCACGGCCACGGAATCGCCCATGACGCCCTGCCCTCGGCCAGCGCCTTCACCGCCGATACGGCACCGTCGTGGAACCGGCTGTCGCGACGGTGTGCGTAGACCAGGATGTTCGTGTCCACGGCGATCACAGGCGATCTCCATAAGCCAGGGATCGGATGTCCTCCCACGAGGCGTCTCGAACCCGAGGCTGCAAGCCGTGCCCGTCGACGGCCATGTCGGGCAACGTGTAACCCTCGTCTCGCACCCGCCGGGCGAGCGCGAACCGCAGACCCTCCTCGATCAATGCCCGCAGGGTCGTCCCCTCAGTCTGAGCCACCTGGCGAGCCTGTTTCAGCAGTGCGTCGGGGATGTCCACGGTCGTTTTCATACTGCTAGCCATACCCATGGAGCAATATTCCCATACAGCTTTACTCTCCGTATTGAATTCAGCTCATAGTGTGCACGGCCATCGGTGCCACTGACATACAAAAAGGATCCTGTGCCGCAATATGACGCCGATCGCAGGGCTCCACGTACGGCTCAGCGTGAGCCGTACGTGGAGCCGGTGGAGAGGGGTCAGCCGGTCGGGAAGTCGTCCGGGGTCCTGACCCGGTCGCGGACCCAGGATCCGGCCGGCTTCAGCCGCGAGGTGCCGGTGAAGGGCCCGCCGGGACAGGTGCCCGTGGTGAACACGGCCCCCGAGCGCTCGTCGTCGGAGTAGTTCCAGTTGACCCAGCTGATCTTCTTGCTCGCCATGAGGTCGATGTACTGCTGGGCCCTGCTGAAGTTGTTGCCCCCGTCGCCGCTGGCGGTCTGGGTGCCGAACTCGGTGACGAACATCGGGATGCGGTCGGCCGCCCGTGACAGCGCGTTGAGGTACTCGGCACCGTGTGAGGCCGCGTAGAAGTGGAAGGTGTACATGATGTTGGAAGCGTTGACCGGGTTGTTGACGACCTCGGTCTCGGTCGCGTCGTCGGAGACGCCCAGAGAGGACCAGGCGCGAGTGCCGACCAGGATCGGGGTGTCGGGGTCGTTGGCCCGGATCACCGGGATGAGCTGCTCGGCATAGCTCTTGATCTTCGCCCAGCTGACCCCGTTGGGCTCGTTGGCGATCTCGTAGAGCAGGTTGGTCTTGCTGTTGTGCCGCTGGGCGATCTCGGTGAAGAAGGTCTTCGCCCTGGACAGGTTGACGTTGGGGTCGCCCGGGGTGAGCATGTGCCAGTCCACGATGGCGTACATGCCGCGCGAGGTCGCCTGCTCGATCAGGTTGTGCACCCGGTCGGTGAACAGCCGGGGGTTGGTCTCGTAGCCGCCTTCCTGGATATACATCGAGATGCGCAGCACGTCCGCGTTCCAGTCGGTGGCCAGCGCGTTCAGCGAGGCCGTGTTGAGGCACTGGTAGTACCACTGCAGGCCGTGGGTGCTCATGCCGCGCAGCTGGATCGGGTTGCCGCTGCTGTTGCACAGCTTGGTCCCGCACACCCGCAGCTGGCCGTTGACCTGGGCCGGGGTACCGCCACCGGCCCGCGTCGTCGCCGTCACCGGCGCGCTCCGGTCCGACTCGTTGCCGGACGGGTCGCGTGCGGTCACCGTGTAGGTGTGGGTCGAGGAGGCGGCGAGCCCGCCGATCGTGGCCGAGGTTCCGGTCACGGTGGCCACGACGGTCGCGCCCTCACGGACCCGGTAGTCCCCGACCGTCCCGCTGTCGTCGGTCGAGGCGCTCCATGCCAGGCTGATCGAACTCGATGTCGTGCCGGTGGAGCGGAGATCGCCCGGGACGCTAGGCGGCGTGGTGTCGGCGGGACCGCCGCCGGTCACCGTGAGCCGGTCCAGGTTGGGGCCGCCGTTGGCGGTGACGGCGGTCGCCCGCACGGTGTTGGCCCCGGCGACCAGGGGCGCGTCGACCGTGACCTCCTGCCAGTTCGTCCAGGCTCCGGTGCCGTTGAACGCCTTGGCCGCCGAGACGACCGTCCCGTTGACCGCGATGTCCATCGGCCTGTTCACCGTGGTGCCGTTGGCGAATCTGAAGGCCAGCGCGGCGTTGCCCGCGGCGGTGGCGTTGACGGTGAACTCGACGTGGCTTCCCGCCACGTTGGTGTAGTCGACGAACCCGGTGCCGGTGAACCCGGCGTGCTTGGTGTCCACGACGCCCTGGGAGATCAGGGCGTTCTCCGCCTGATATTCGCCGCCCGAGGCGGCCATCTCGACGTCGATGCAGTCCAGGTTGGGGCCGCCGTTGGCGGTGGTCGCGACGGCCCTGATCGTGTTGGCGCCCGCGTTCAGCGGTGCGCTGATCGTCGTTGCGGCCCATGTGGTCCAGGCGCCGGTGCCGTTGAAGGCTCGGCCCGCCGCCACCACCGTGCCGTTCACGCTGATGTCCATCGGCCGGTTGACCGTCGTCCCGTTGGCATAGCGCAGGGTGATCGTCGCGGTCCCGGCGACCGGTGCGTTCACGGTGGCCTCGACATAACCGCCGATCACGTTGTCGTAGTTGACGAAACCGGTCCCGCTGTAGCCCGCGTGATCGGACTCGACCGCGCCCTGGGAGACCGTCGCGTTCTCGGCTTCGTAGCGGGTGGGCGCGGCCTCGGCGCCGCCTGGAGCCAGCAGTCCGAGTAACAGGGTGGAGATCGCGGTCAGGCTGAGAAGTCGCACGGAGCGTCGCATGGTTGCTCCCTGTTGGGTGGTTGCTCCCTGATGGGGGTGACCAAGGTGACCAAGGAGTCCACGTCCGGACGCGGACGCGGAGGGCCGAACCGGGAGGGTTCGGAGGTGGCTGACGCGGAGTTGCCGACGTTATCGACCGGCCTGGCGAGCGGGAGGGGCGCGGGCCATCGGATCTCTTCCGTCAAACTTGTTAGGAAACTTAACTAACAATTGATCGGAGAGTAGGACCCTCGAAGCGGAATGACAAGACCCAATCGGTGACGGCTCCGGCCGGCCGAAGCCGGGGCGGCAGGGGGACCGCAGATACCCGTCAGGGCGATAAGTACCTTTTGGGAGTACGGTGAGGGTGCATCACGCAACACCCCCTGGAGCACCACTATGTTCTTCGGCATCACCGACATATGGACCTATGTCATCGGCGCCTTCTTCATCATCCTGCTGCCCGGCCCGAACTCCCTTTACGTGCTCGCCACCGCCGCGCAGCGCGGGGTGCGGCAGGGATACCGGGCGGCGATGGGGGTCTTCGTCGGCGACACCGTCCTGATGGTGCTCGCGGCGGCCGGGGCCGCCTCGCTGCTGAAGTCGACGCCGATCCTGTTCAGCGCCGTCAAGTACGCCGGGGCCGCCTACCTGGCGTGGATCGGGTTCCAGATGCTGAGGGGAGCCTGGCGCTCCTGGCGGGCCACCGGGACCGTCGAGGCCGCCCCTGCGCCGGAGCGGGGCTCGGAGAACCCCTTCCGCAAGGCCCTGGTGATCAGCCTGATGAACCCGAAGGCGATCCTGTTCTTCATCTCGTTCTTCATCCAGTTCGTGGACCCCGCCTACGGCGTGCCCGCGCTGTCGTTCGCCATCCTGGGGGCGATCTGCCAGCTGTTCAGCGCGCTCTACCTGTCGGCGCTGATCTTCAGCGGGACCTTCCTGGCCAACCAGTTCCGGGCGCGCCGCAAGCTGTCGGCCGGACTGACCAGCGGGGTGGGCGCGCTGTTCATCGGCTTCGGGGCGAGGCTGGCTACCGCGACGATTGGTTGACCTTGATCGCCACGCTGACGAGAGAGAGGAACAGGTCGGCGTCGGCCTTGCCGTCGATGGTCATCGCCACCCATCCGGCGTCCGTGCCGGGGGTGACGCGCCGGCAGTCGGTGAGCACCCGGGCCCACCGGTCGATCACGTCGGTGGTGAGCAACAACTCCGCGGTGTGATCCCCGGACATCCTGACGATCTCCCGGCCCCTGGCCCGGAATCCCAGCCCCTTGCGGGTGCGTTTCAGTGCCAGATCGGGCCAGCGGATGAGCTGGGCCGCGACGTTCGCGACACCCTCGGTTGACCGTCCGGACGTGTGCGCGCGCACTGCCATGTCTAAATCGTCGCGGACTGGACCCAATTGGGAAAGCTCCTGTTTCTGAACTGTTACGGGCGCCGTCCTTCGAACGGCCCCGGCTTCCAGGGACACCCGGCCGCTCGCCGCGGGAAACCCGGCGGTGGCCTCGGACGGCCATACGGTATCGCGAGGTTATAGCGAAGGCATTGTTTCCCTTCAGGTACGGTAAGGGGTCGGCGAACGCGGGAGTGACCCTTCCGTAAGCCCATATGACAGACCCGGCGTGGTGGGCAATCCCACTCCGGGGTAGGCGCGAATGCTCAGCGCCGGTCCTTCCACCGTCCCGTGGAGTGTCATGAACCATCCACCCGTTACCCTCCCCCGCCTGACCTCCCTGGTCCGGCAGGCGGTACCGAAGCTGCTGGAGGGCGTGGTCGCCCCCCTTGCCGTCTTCTACGCCGCGCTGGCCGTCCTCGGCCTGAACGGAGCGCTGATCGCGGCGGTGAGCTGGGTGTACGCGGGGGTGGGATGGCGGTTGATCCGGCGGATCCCGGTGCCCGGAACGATGATCCTCGCCGCCATCGCGATCACCGCGCGGGCGCTGCTGGGTCTGTGGACCGGGAGCGCGGTGATCTACTTCCTCCAGCCCGAACTGGGCACGATCTGCATCAGCATGGCCTTTCTGGCCTCCATACGGCTGAACCGTCCGCTGGTGCAGAAGCTGACCCTCGACTACATCCACCTTCCCTCGTCGGTCCTGAAACACGAGCGGGTTCGCCGGTTCTTCGCCCGGATCACCCTGCTGTGGGCCTTCGTGCTGCTGGCCAACTCCACGGTGAGCATCTGGCTCCTGCTCCACCAGTCGATCGGCACCTATCTCCTGGTCCGCACCTCGGCCGTGGCTCTGATCAGCGGCCTGGCGGCGGCCGTTTCCCTGTACGCCTTCCGCCGCGTCCTCGGACGCCTGCACCACGAGCCGGCCGCCACCCCTGCCGCTTAGGGCGTTCCCACCACCGTCCCGCCCGCGACGGCGGGACCGTGCATCGTGCCCGGCGGGGCGCCTCCTCCTGAGGTAGTGGGACCCCCCTGACCAAAGTAGGGGGGCGAGACAGCCGATCGCGGGATGTGGTGACCCCCGTCGTGTTTTTACGGTCGGTGTGACGGCCCCCGAGAGATCTCGGGGGTGCGGCCTGCGAATCTTGGGGTCTTCCCCGATGCCCGGAGAGCGGCGGGTCGTCAGCGTGCTGTGAGACAGTCCACCGACAACCGACAGGAGCGCCGCTGTGACACAGGCCATCCTCGATGCCGTCCACCAGGCGATGACCTCACCTTGGATCTATCTCGCGCTGTTCGCGCTGGCGATGCTCGACGGGTTCTTCCCCGTGGTCCCCGCCGAGACGTCCGTCATCACGGCGGGCGTGTTCGCCGCCGCCACCGGCGCGCCCAACATCGCGCTGGTGATCGTGGTGGCGGCGCTGGGCGCGTTCACCGGCGACCACATCTCCTACATCGTCGGGCGCACCACCAATGACCGGCTGCGCAACGGCAAGCGCAGCCGAAAGGCGTTCGCTTGGGCGGAGAAGGCCCTGGCCGAGCGCGGCGGGCTCGTCCTGGTGGTGGCCCGCTACATCCCGGGTGGCCGTACCGCCTGCACCCTCACCATGGGCGCGGTCGCCTACCCCAGGCGTTCTTTCGCCTTCTTCGACGCGATCGCCGCCTCCTCCTGGGCGATCTACTCGGGCCTGATCGGTTACGTGGGTGGCGCGGCCTTCGAGAACGACCCGATCAAGGGCCTGCTGCTCGGACTCGGTGTCGCCCTGTCGATCACCGCGGTGGTCGAGGTGGTCAGGCACGTACGGCGTCGCCGTACCGTCGAGGAGCCGAAGTTCGAGCCGGCCCTCGCCGTTCACCGTGACTGACGTTCGCCGTGACTGATCTGATGGACGAGGCTCACGCCCGCCTCCAGATCAAGGTGTGCCACCTGTCGTCTTCCTTGGCGGCGAGGATGAGCCGGTCACCGTCGAAGTTCAGCTCGCGGACCTGGGTGGTGCCGACGAAAGCCGGGTTGAGCGCCATCTCGACGTCGTGGGCCACCTGGCCGTCGCGGATCTCGTAGCGGCCCGAGTAGCAGAAGAACGACGCGAACGCCTCGGCCTGCGCGGCGGGAGGTGCCTGGCGGGGGGTCGCTCCAGGCAGCGGCGGGCGCTCGGCTCGCGCGACGGTCGCGCTCATATAGCCGTCGGATGTGTAGTAGAGCAGGCCCACCGCGTCCCGGCCGAAAGGATGAGAGACACGCCCGCCTCCATGGGAGATGCGCCACTCCACCAGCCGCCAGGCTCCGACCACATCCATGCCGTGAAGCTACGATAGACGAAGCCAGAGGGTCAACGGCCCCCGATCTCGATCTCGGGGAATTCCCGCTGAACTCAGGGAGAACCCCTATGGCTTCGGTGCCTCCTGCCGCGGGACGCTGCCACCAGTCCACCGAAGGACCATTCCCGAACGCCTCCGCAAGGCGTTCGGGAATCTCGCCGCGCCTTCACGCGCACAACCCGGCAGCCCGCCGAACGGAGTACCGATGGCCATGTCAACCGCCCCGGCGCTTGCCCTCATCGCCCTGTTCGAGGCGGCCCGCCGGGAGGTGGCGCGATGAGCGGGGGTCCGGTGCGGCGCTGGCCGGGCATCGCCGGAGTCGCCGCCGCCCTGGTCTCGATGGCCTACGCACACGTGGCCGCCGACGCGGTGAACCCGATGACCGGCCCGATCAGCGACTACACGCGGTTCGACGCCGGCGCCTGGGCGACGGCCCTCGGCACGATCATGCTGGCCCTCGCCTCTCTGTGGGTCGCCTACGGCCTGACCCGGGTGGAGCCGGTGCGAGGCGCCGCGGCGCGCGTTCTCTTCATCGCCGCGGCGCTGGGGCTCCTGCTCACCGCGACGTTCCCCGCCGACCCCGCGCCCGGTGCCGCCTCGATCGGCGGGGAGATCCACAACTGGTCGGCGGCCGTGGTCTTCACCGCGTTGCCCTGCGCGGGCTGGATGCTCGGCCGACGGCTCGGGAAGCCCGCCCTGCCGGCCGTCAGCGCGCTGTCGGTGGTGTTCCTGGCCGCGTTTCTGGCCACCCAGCCGGGCTCGCTGACCGCGGGTCTGATCGGCGGCCCTGACTACCACGGCCCGATCGAGCGCCTGCTCGTGCTTTCCACCATGGCACTGGTCTTCCTGGCCGCCCGTGGCGTGGGCGGCCGGGACGCCGTGGCCACGACCCGCCTCTCCCGGTGGCCGTCCGGTGCCGGTGCGATGGTCCCCGCACAGCCGTCCGCGGAGGAGGCACTGCTTCCCCGCAGGCCGGTCGGCCTCGGCTCCGCATGAGTCTCGGGCTCCGCCGCCGGAAGATCGTCCCTTAAGACATTTCTACCAGGCGGTAACAAATAAGACATATCCCGCTTACCGGCTCCCGTTTTACCTACGCTAACGTAGGTTACGGTTCCGTAGTTCGTGAGGAGAGCCTTTATGCGAGAGTTCAGTCAGACCGAGCTGCTGCTTGAGCTTGAGCCCGTTGTCGCCGGGGAGCTGAACCGGCATCTCAAGGTGGCCAAGGAGTGGTTCCCGCACGAATACATCCCGTGGTCGGAGGGACGCGACTACGACGGTGTGTTCGGCGGCGAGGCCTGGGTCGAGACTGACTCGAAGATTCCCGAGGAAGCGCGAATCTCCCTCATCGTCAACCTGCTGACCGAGGACAACCTCCCCAGCTACCACCACGAGATCGCCACGACATTCGGCCGCGACGCCGCCTGGGGCACATGGGTGCATCGCTGGACCGCCGAGGAGGGCCGTCACGGCACCGCCATCCGTGACTACCTGACGGTCAGCCGGGCGGTCGACCCGGTCGCCCTGGAGCGGGCCCGGATGAACCACATGGGAGAGGGGTTCACCAACGCCTACGAGGGAGTGCTCCACTCGCTGGCCTATGTCTCCTTCCAGGAGCTGGCCACCCGCATCTCGCACCGCAACACCGGCAAGGCCTCCCAGGATCCCAACTGCGAGCGCCTGCTCGCCAAGATCGCCGCTGACGAGAACCTGCACATGCTCTTCTACCGCAACCTGCTCAACGCGGCCTTCCAGCTGACCCCGAGCCAGACGATGCGCGCCGTCACCGACGTGGTGACCACCTTCCAGATGCCCGGGACCGGGATCGAGGGCTTCACCCGCAAGGCGATGGTCATCGCCAACGCCGGGATCTACGATCTGCGCCTGCACCTCGACGACGTCCTCATGCCGGTCCTGCGCCAGTGGGCCGTCTTCGACATGAAGGACCTCGACGCCGAGGGCGAGAAGGCCCGGGAGGAGCTCGCGGAGTTCCTCACCCGCCTGGAGGTCTCCGCCTCCCGCTTCGTCGAGCGCCGCGAGGCCCGCCGCGCCCGCCAGGCCGCCGAGGCCTGATCTCACCCTTTTAATCCGATTTAGTCCGGTTTTATTCGGTCGTTTTCCCGGCCTCGCTTCTCTCCAGCCGCCCTTTCCCCGGCTGCGTTTCGCCGGCCGCCTTTTCTCCGGGGACCGCCCGTACGCGGTCCCCGGATTTCTTGTCTCCAGGCCCGGATTGCCGCACACCCGGCCTCGGGTTCCCGCACACCCAGCCCCGGGTTCCCGCACACCCGGTCTCAGGTTCCCGCGCACTCAGCCCCGGGTTGCCGCACACCCGGGCCCCGTCCGGTTCGCCGCGGTCGACCGGACTCAGTCCTGGCCCGCCGGCCGCCGGTGCTCCAGCCGGCCGCCCTCGGCCGGCCACGGTATACGCACTTACAAGTGCGTACTTCCCGTTGAAGAGTGACTCTCCAATAGTTATGGCCATGCACATGGACCGACCGGCCACCACCGGCTCGGCTGAGGAGGATCATCATGGTTCAGCCCGCACCGCGTGCCCACATCGGCATCGGCGACACGACGGTCACCTACCTACCCGACGGCCACGGCTGGCTCAACCCCGCCGTGCTCTTCCCCGCCAGCTCACCTGACGGCTGGGCCACCCACGCCGAGTTCCTGAACGCCGAGGGGCGGTTCCCGGTCAGCATCGGCTCCTTCCTGATCCGCACCGCCGGCCGGGTCATCCTGGTCGATCTCGGCTTGGGAGCGGTCGACTTCGCCGTCCCGGACGTGGCGACCTTCAAGGGGGGCGAGCTCCTGAACGCCCTCGCCGCCGAGGGCCTGACCCCCGACGACGTCGACACCGTCGTCTACACCCACCTGCACCATGACCACGTGGGCTGGACCAGCGACCTCGCCCCGGCCCCCAATGCCCCCGCGGGCCAGACCGTCACCGGGCTGACCTTCAAAGGCGCCCGGCACCTGGTCAGCGAGGCCGAATGGCGACACTGGTCGGGCACGGCCGAGCTCGTCGGCCCCGACCCGATCGCGGTGCAGACACCCCTGGCCGATCGGATCGCGTTCGTCGCCGACGGCGAGGAGATCGCCCCCGGAGTGCGGATCCTGTCCACCCCCGGTCACACCCCGGGGCACAGCAGCCTGCTCGTCACCGATCCGGCGGGTGGTGACAACCGGCGCCTGGTCATCCTCGGCGACGTCATGCACTGCCAGGTCCAGGTCACCGAGAGCCACTGGACCTTCGCCTTCGATTTCGACCCCGATCAGAGCATCGCCACACGCGAGCGGCTGCTCAAGGAACTGGAGGACGGCAACACGATCCTGGCCGGCGGTCACTTCGCCGGGAGCGTCTTCGGCCAGGTCCTTCCCCCGGCGGCCCGCCGCGCCTGGGCCGGCATGCTCTCCGTCGGTTAGCGTACGGAGTTGACTTCCTCCCCAGAGCTGAAGTCCGGGGTCTCCACGCTCAAGGAGTTTCGATGACCGCTCCCCGCACTCGCCGCCCCCGGCCCGGAACTCCGGGCCAGGTGCTGGCCTGGTTGCCCGATGGCAAGCCCGCCGACGTCTACAGCGCTCCCTGCCCGTCGCGGGCGGCGCTGGACCGCATCGCGGACAAGTGGACCGCCCTCATCGTCGGGTCGTTGTCGACCGGGACCAAGCGTTTCAGCGAGCTGCGTGCCGCGATCGACGGGATCAGCGAGAAGATGCTCACCCAGACCCTGCGCAGCCTGGAGCGCGACGGCCTGGTGGCTCGCACGGTCTATCCGACGGTCCCGCCCAAGGTCGAATACCACCTCACCGACCTGGGGCTCACCCTGGAAGCTCCCCTGGCCGCCATCCGTGACTGGGCCGAGCGCCACATCAACGAGGTCAACACCGCCCGCCTGCGCCACGACCTTCAATCCCGCGGCACGGGCTGAGGCCGCGGCGAATCTCAGGCGGTCGTGACCAGTTCGCGGACCGGAGACCGGCCCGTCTCGGGCCGCAGGCGACGCAGGAAGGCCAGGATCAGCAGCGCGGCCAGACCGGTGGTGACCGGCGGGACCAGAAAGGCCCAAGGTCCGCCGAAACGGTCCACGAGCTGTCCGGCGACCGCCGCGCCGGCGGCGATGCCCAGGCCGATCGAGCCGTTGAGCCAGGTGAACGCCTCGGTTCTGACCTCGGCCGGGACCAGGGTCTCGACCAGGGTGTAGCCGGTGATGACGGCGGGGGCGATGACGAAACCGGCCAGGGCCGCCCCGCCGTACAGCGTGGGGATGGATCCGGCGAACGTCAGCGCGACGGTGGCGGCGGAGAGAAGGCCGATCGTGGCGGCCATCCGGACCGGGGCGCCGGTCCGCCAGTGGATAGCGCCGTAGAGGAGACCGCCGACGAAGCTGGCGCCGGAGAAGGTCGCGTAGATCGGCCCGGCCGCACCGGCCTGGCCGAGCGCGGCGGTGGAGGAGGTGATGCCGACCTGCAGGCTGCCGAAGACGGTGCCGAGCGCGACGAAGGCGATCGCCAGCACGGCCACACCGCGCAGGCCGAGCACGCCGCCCTGCGAGCGGACCCGGACCGGCATCGGCTCCGGAGCCCCCCTGCGGACCATGGCGAACACGAGGGTTCCCACCACGACCATGACCAGTGCCACCAGGAGGGCCCAGACCGGTGAGAAACCCGTCGAGATGGCCACCAGCAGCACCGGGGCGAGGGTGAAGGTCAGCTCGTCGGTGATGGATTCGAGGGCGAATGCCGCGCCCAGCTTCCCCGAGCCGCCGAGCACGTGTGCCCAGCGAGCCCGGACCATCGAGCCGATCTGCGGCATCGAGGCACCGGCCAGCGCGGAGAGGGTCACGAGCAGGGCGCTCCGGGCGTGGACGGAAGCGAGCACCAGCAAGACGCCCAGCGCGGCCGCGTGCACGGCGACCTGCGGGATGAGCACCTTCGGCTGGCCGTAGCGGTCGGCGAGCCGCCCGGTCTGCGGGCCGATCAGCGCCTGCGACACGGCCGCCGCCGCGGCGGCGATGCCGGCCACGCCGTACGAGCCGGTGGACCACTGCACGAGCAGGAGGATGCCGAGCTGCAGCATCGCGTACGGCAGGCGCGCGAGGAACGCCGGAGCGAGGAAACGCCAGGCGGCGGGAAAACCGAGCACGGCGAGATAAGACTTCATCGGGTCTCCGTCCGAGTCCAGACAGAGCGCCGCCCGGCCCGGGAGCGCACCGTCATGGTGGCTTCGACCGGGGTAGATACCGCCTATAGCGGCCGCCGTGCGGTCATTGCATGATGTATTCATTCAGAACACAACAATCACGCATCTTATGCCACAAACCAACCAAAATCGACCCTCCCTCCTCCTGCCGGCGCCCCTCGCCACCGTGATCTCCCCGCCCTAAAGCGATCACAAATTGGGCTTCCCCTCGTAACGTAGAGACATCGCCTTAAAGGGGGACGGCGATGGCAGAGACGCGACGGAAGTTCGATCAGGACTTCAAGGACGGGGC
>NZ_JBIAZA010000053.1:0-28086 GCF_042898655.1 Streptosporangium sp. NPDC000396 | reverse complement strand
GGGCCTGCCCCGACGGCACGCACGGCGCACCAACAAGATCATAAGAACCCGAAGATCACCACATCGAAAATCTCTACGGTTCGAGGGTATTGCCACAACCCCGGAGTAACACGGCAGGAAGCGGCGATCTCGGCCATGGTGTATGTGGGCCGGACCCCTTACCGTGGCGCCGTCGCCGCCGGACACGTCGGTGTGGATGGAGCCGGTGGCCACGGGGAAGATCACCGAACGCGGTTCTGCCGCAGGACCGTGGCCCGGTTGGAGGACCCGATCGACGTCGCCAGGGGGCGAGGCCGCCCGGGAGGCGGCAACTGCCGACCTGGCGGTTCGGACACGGGAGAGGGCGCCCGGGCGCAGGGGTCAGTTGTCGGGTGGCGGGGCGGCGGCGAGGAGTTCGCTCTTCACCTGGTCGTAGTCGGCCAGGGCCTGTGGGTCGCCGTGGTGGTAGTCGGTCCAGAAGCCTGGACGCTGCCAGCGGGCGTCCGCGAGGCGGGTGCGGCCGTCGGCGATGGTCAGGGTCCAGCCGGGTGGTATCCGGGTGTCTACCGTCTCGAAGTTGATGGGGTCCCAGAGTAGTCCGGGGTCGGGTGTGTCGGGGCCGAGCACGCGGATCTGGCAATCGATGTCGTAGGCGACCATCTCCAGAACCGGGTAAACGCCGCCCACGCGGATCCCGTCATACTCCGCGACCGGGTAGTCGCCGTCGGGATGGATGATCTCCAGGCATCTGACTCTCATGGGTAGAAGTCTCACCCTGGCCGATCCCCGGTCGCTGTCCGGGGCACGGCCCCGAGGAACAGCGGAACGAGAACGTACAAGCCGTCTGCAGCCGACCGTCGTCAGCGTAGGTCATGATGCGGCGGAGTCCCGAAAGGCGTCCCGGTCGGCGCGGGCTGGCGTTACCGTGACGCGCGTCGCCGCCGGACACGTTGAAGAGGCAGGGCCACCCATGGGCACCATCCACCAGTTGAAGGTCACCCTGCGCGAGGTTCACCCGCCGGTGTGGCGGCGCGTCCAGGTGCCGTCGGAGGCGAGCCTGGCCGAGCTGCACGAGGTGATCCAGGTCGCGATGGGCTGGCAGCAGCACCACCTGCACCTGTTCGGCAAAGGGGACCGGGAGTACGGCGACAACGCGCGCGACGAGACGACGGTGACGCTGGCCCATCTGATCCCCCGGGCCGGGGACTGGCTCGGCTACCGCTACGACCTGGGCGACTGCTGGGATCACGACATCGAGGTGGAGAAGGTCCACCGGGCGGCCAAGAACACCACCTATCCCAGGTGCAGCGGCGGCGGCCGCGCCTGCCCCCGGAGGATTCCGGCGGGCCGGAGGGCTACGTCGAGCACATGCGGGCCTTTCGGCACCGCAAGGGCTGGAAGTACCGGGTGGCCAAGCACATCTTCGGCACCACTCGGTGGGATCCGGCCCAGTGGGACCGCGCCGAGGTCAACGTCGGCCTGGCCGGGCTGGCCAAGCTGTGGGCGAAGCAGGCCGCGGCGAAGGCCAAGCGGGAGGCGAAGGAGAAGGCGGCGGCCGTGGTGGCGGAGGCCTCGGCGGAGCCTTCCGTCCCCGAAAACAGCCGTCCCGGAAACGGTCGCTTCCGGGACGATGAAACGATCATGGTCGCCGAGGAACGACCGTCCCGAAACCGCTCCCGAAACCGCTCCCGAAACCCTGCCCCCGGAAATGGAGTTTCAGGACCCTTTTCGAGACGATAGGGATACGAGCACCCCCACCGTGCCCGCGAAGGAGACCCCGGACGCCCCCACGGCGACCACGGAGACGGTCCCCGGCCTCTCCGCCGGGTCCGTTCCCGCCCCTGCGGCGATCAACGCGATCCGGGTCGGCTACGCCCGGGTGTCCACCCGCGCCCAGGATCACCTGTCCCAGATGGAGGCGCTCGCCGGGGCGCATTGCCGGGAGGTGGTCGAGGAGACCGTCGGCACCCGCAAGGACCGGCCGAAGCTGGCCGCGACCATCGAGCGGATGCAGGCTGGCGACACCCTGGTCATCTACAAGCCCGACCGGGTGGCGCGCTCGGTGAAGGAGCTGCTGGTCTTCCTGGAGGACGAGCTGGCCCCGCGCGGCATCAACCTGGAGATCCTGTCCGGGATCTGCGCGGGCCTGCACCGGCCCAACGGGCAGACGGTCGCCCACAAGATGCTGTTCCTGGTCGCGGCGATGGCCGCGGAGATGGAACGCGACCTGATCGGCGAGCGCACCCTGGACGGCCTGGCCGCGGCCGCTGCGCACGGGCGCAAGGGTGGCCGGCCCTCGGCGGTGACCGAGGACGTCCTGGCCGCCGCCCGCGCCCGGCTGGCCCGGGGAGAGTCGGTCACCGCGATCGCCAAGGCGCTGAAGGTGGGCCGCTCCACCCTGTATCGGGCCCTGGAAGGCGACGACCGGCGGTAGCGGGGCGGTGTTGACCGTCGTGTGGCCACATGGTGAATCCACGGCTCAATCGATTGGCGACCGGGCGAGCCTCGAAGCGAATTGCCGAATTGTTCTTATAGGGATTGATGACCAGTTATTGTAGCGTCAGTGGAGCGACTAAACGGCATTAACGCAAAGAATCGGAGTGCTCGTAATGCTATTTCTGTCGCGCGTAATTTGTCTCCGCAGTGCCTGTCTCGACAGGCGCGGAATCCTGATTTCCCTGGCGCTCATCCCTGGACTTCTGACTTCGTGCTCCGGGAGCGTGTCATGCAAGCCGTGCATGGGGCCCGGTAACGCGCTATCAATCCGTGCAGAAAGAGATATCGCGGATCGTGGACTTACATTCGAGGCTTGCCCAGGTGTAGAGCCATGCCAATCCTCCATTTGGTACACACCCAGGGAATTTGCATCAGCCGTAGGCAAGCCAATCGACGCCGAGTTCGGCAATGGATATATATGGTATGGGCCTCAAGCCGATTGGGTGGGCCGCGTAGTGACGGTCACCGTCAAAGGCCAAGATAGACGCATCATCGGGCAGGGCCGCGCGGTGTTCGAGAAGGTCGACAACGACCCGGCCGATTGCGACTGCACCGTTACGCGAGCAGTGGCCACTATCGAAGCCGTCGATCCCCGGGGAGGATAGGTGTGGGATGACCGCACACGGCGTTCTTGGCGCCGGTTCCTGGGTTCCTCAACCCCGGAGTCGGTCACCGCGATCGCCAAGTGCTGAAGGTGGGCCGGTCCACGCTGTATCGAGCATTGGAAGGCGACGACCGGTCTTCCTCTGCCTGATCGCCGGAGCTCACTGGCCCGGGTCCTGCCAGCCGTCCACGAAGGCCTGCAGCGCAGTGCGCTGGCGCCGTTCCTCGGCGAGCACGGCCTCCAGGGCGCGCATGTCGATGTGCTCGGTGACCGCGCCCAGCACGAGCCGCCGCAACTCCTCCGGGTTCAGCCCCTTCACCTCCCACTGCACCGGGTGCTCGATGTCGTAGCCATGTCGTAGCCGTGCTGGCGGGCCCAGGCCGGCCAGCACAGCTCGGTCACCATCGCCTCTGCCGACTGGCCGTCCGGCGTAACTGGAGGGGCGGCCACATCACCTGGAAAGGTGACGTTCCCGAAACATCATCTTTTCGAGAAGGACCACGATCCATGAAGCGATGGGCCGCCCTGCTGGGCGCTCTGCTGGCTGCGTCGGTCGCGTCCGCGACGGCCGCTGCCGTTCCCGCCGCGGCGCAGGCCGGTCCCCCCGACCCGGTCCAGGCGCTCAAGCGGCGGTTCCGCCCCGAACGCGGCGTCCACATCGCCGAGGTGACCCGCTTGATCTTCGAGGACAAGCAGTCACTGAGACTCCGGGTCAACGGCAGGGTGCAGCTCGGTCTCTCCGGGCGGGCGGCCTCCGACGCGACCATGCAGTTGGTCATCGACCCGCCCGTCAGGAAACTGCTTGAGAGCAAGGACGGAGACGAGCTGCGGAACACCGGAATCGAGGATCCGCAGGAGACGATCGTCGTCGGCGGGCACCGCTACACCTCTCACACGCTCTACGCGGGGCTCCTGCCCGACGGCAAGACCTGGGTGCGCGCGGGCTACCGGGTTACGGACAACGCCGCCAGTCTCCAGACGATCGACGTGTTCGAGCCCGCCGTCCTGAAGGCCATGCTCGGCAGGGCGAAGGCCAAGCCGGTCTCCGGCGGCTTCTTCTACCAAGAAATGGTGAGCTACGGGCAGCCGGCCAAGTCGTCTAAGAACCCCTCCGCCGCGGTGCTGCGCGAAACGCTCTCCGGCGACAGCGACCGGAAGATCGCATGGCGGCTGTGGACCGACGGCACGGGCCTGCCTATCCGCCTGATGACTACCGAGGCCACGTGGTGGAACAGCAGGACGCCGGCGACCCATCGGACCGACACCCGCTACAGCGAATGGGGATCGCACGTCGTGGTCCTCGCCCCGCCCGCCGACCAGGTCGCCGACGAGACGGAGCTCTCCTTTGACCCATTCAACCTTCCCGAGCCCAAGGAACTCCTCACCAGGCCATCCACCTCCTAGACGGCGTCCTCCTCCCGAACGTGACCTCAGCCGCCATGTAGCAGTGAGGTCACGTTCGGGAGGAGGACGCCTGATCGTGCGGGTCAAACACGACGCTGCGAGCCTGCCCGCGCCGGCGCGCCGTGGCGCGACGCCCGCACCTGGCTCATGCGAGGATGATCCGCTGACCTCGGCATGCGCCGCTCGCGCCCGTCCCCAGCCGGACGGGGTCAGGCGGGCGGGTCGGCGTAGACGCCGTGCAGCATGCCGGTGGCCTGGCCGACCTCGATGAGGTGCCCGTCCGGGTCGCGCATGTAGCAGCGGATCTCGGCCTTGCGGTCGATCGGCTCGGTAAGGAACCGGGCGCCGAGCGACGTCGCGTGCGTGTGGAAGGCGGCGATGTCGGCGACGCGGACGTTCATGAACGCGGTCACCGGGTCGCCGGGCTCAGGCGCTCGCAGCGTGACGTCCGGTTTGTCCGGGGTGGGGCCGCCGCCGGGGTTCATGATGATCCACGTGTTGGCGACCTTCACGATCGCCGGGTTCTCTTCAAGGACGACCTCGCCGCCCAGGACGTCCGCATAGAACGCGCGCGAGCGGGCCACGTCCCGGACGGTCAGGAAGTGCGTGACCACCAGCCCCTCGACGGGCGCGGGAAGCTGTTCGCGGTCGACCATGCTCATCACCTCACAGGTTGTGGTGCGCTATGTGCGCCTAGCGGGCGGGGTCGGCCTCCAGTGCGTCCCGGTCCCAGTGGGCGAGCTCGACGTCGAACGCCTCGGCGCCATACGGAATCGCGGATGTCGTCAACCCGCGCGAGCTCACGTACAGCGTCACGTTCCACCAGCGGTTCATCAGCGGCGCGTGCGCCAGCCGAACCTTGCCGACGATCTGCATCCACATGTGCAAGGTGTCGCGAGTTTCGTGCCAGTCGGCCACGCGCAGCCGCGGCCAGACCTGCCGTCCCATCACTGTCTCCCTCGGCCGGATCGATCGTGCGCCGTTCTCGCGCAAGGGGGTCATGCCCGGCCGGATGGGGGTTAGTCGGGTATGTCGTAGGCGGCCTTGGGGTTCCGATAGTAATCGCGGAAAATCCAACGAATATACCCCTGACCTGCTCTGATGTGAGGGCACCGCAGGACTGGTGTGCCGGTTAGTGGGTGCGGCCGCCCGAGCCAAGGATGCCGCTGACCTCGCCCGGGTGCTCCACGTCGAGGCTGGTCAGCGATATCCGTTGGATTTTCCGCGATTACTATCGGAACCCCATGAAAGCCCAGAGTTCGTGCGAACCCAAGGGGCAACGCTGAACTGTCGGGGTGGTCTGGGAGGCATACACCCTTGGGTTCGCCGGAACCTGAGGCCGTCTACGGCCAGCCAGTCGGCCTCGGAGCGGAACCGGGGGCGGCGCCCAGGCCCCGGCGGAGGCTGGCCCGTCCGCCCCGGCACGTGGCTGGGGCGCCTGAGCCGGTGTACGGAGCCGACCCCCGCGCCAGCAGGCTTCTCTGCCAGGGCGACACCCGGCATCGGACCGAGCCGTCCTCGATCGGGGCCGGCACGCGACACCTCGGCTTCGCCGCCGTTACAAAAACCTCAACGAGGAGGCAGAAGCTTCACCGATCCCGAGATTCCCTCAACCGCCACAGCGCCATGTCCTGCAGGGAAAACGCCCTGGTCCTGGGGCTGAATGACCTGGAGAGGTGCTCGGGAACCGAGAACTTATTTCTTACTACCCGCCATGTCAAGCGATCGGGCGCGATGCTCATTCGGACCGCTGGCCGCTTCTCGCCGTGCCGGCGTGGTCGCGGCTCATGACTCCTCCATGTCCGGCATCGGTGAGATCGCCGCACCGGCCGACAGCAGTCTCTCCGCCAGCGCGTGACAGCGCCTCCCGAGCTCCGGAGGGTCGAGTACCTCGAAGTCGTGCCCCAGCAGGAGCACATGCATGAGCACGAAGTCGAGGCTGCCGGCGCCGCTGAGCACCTCGCAGAGCCCGTTCCCTCGCCGTCGTACGACGGCCGCCGACGCCGGAATCTGCTCGCGCACCGTGTCGGCCGACGCGTGCACGAGGAAGCGCGCCTGGTGCGGGTAGACCCGGCTCGTCACACCCTCCTGCACGTATGCCGCCGCGTCGGGTGCCGCGCGCGGGCGGAAGCGCCAGGTCCGTGCGGACACATCGGTCATCCGGTCGACGCGGAAGCTGCGCCAGCCGTCGCGGTCGAGGTCGTAGGCGAGGAGGTACCAGCGCCGGTCGGAGGCGACCAGGCGGTAGGGCTCGACCCGTCGCCGTCGCACCTCGCTTCCGGACGGGTAGTCGAAGCCGGCCTCGACCTCGTCGCGGCAGGCTCTGGCCAGCGTCATGAGCGCCTCGGGGTCGACCGGCGTGCGGCCTCCGCCGAAGGACTCCACCGAGCCGGAGAGCGCGCGCACCTCGTGCCGCAGCCGGGTGGGCAGCACCTGGTCGAGCTTGGTCAGCGCTCGGAGTGCGGCGTCGCCGGCACCGGCGACCGCGCCCCCCGCGCCGGCGAGCAGCGAGACCGCGGTGGCGATCGCCTCCTCGTCGTCGAGAAGCAGCGGCGGCAGGTCCTGCCCCGGGCCGAGCTGGTAGCCGCCGCCGACACCTTGGCTGGCATGCACCGGATAGCCGAGTGCGCGCAGCCGCTCGACATCGCGCCGTACCGTGCGCGGCGTGACCCCGAGCCGGTCGGCGAGCTCGGGGCCGGTCCAGACCTGGCGCTGCTGCAGCAGCCCGAGCAGGGTGAGCACCCGCTCCGTCGTACCCCGCTCGTCACCGCTTGCCACGCCCATGGTGCCCACCCTGCCAGAGATAGCGGACCGATCCTGTCCGCTAGAGGTGTCAGGGTGGCTCCATGGATGCAGACGAACTCGACTGGAACCGGACGCTGCGCGAGCAGTGGGAGTTCCACTGGAACCATCAGCTCCGAGACCGGCTCGACGGTCTCACCGACGACGAGTACTTTTGGTCGCCGGTGCCGGACGCCTGGAGCGTGCGGCCGCGCGGCAGTTCGACGGCGCCCGTGCAGTTCGGGGCCGGGGACTTCAGGATGGACTGCGCCTTCCCCGCGCCGGTCCCCGCGGCCTTCACCACGATCGCCTGGCGACTCGGTCACGTCATCGTCGGCGTGCTCGCCGCACGCAACGCGGCGCACTTCGGCGCGCCGGCGGTGTCGTACGAGACCTGGGAGTACGCCGGCAGCGCGGCCACCGCACTCGACCAGCTCAAGGCCCAGCTCGACGTCTGGTTGGCCGGGGTGCGCGGCCTCGGCGACGCCGGGCTCCGGGTCCCGGTCGGCGCGAAGGAGCCCTTCCCCGAGATGCCCAAGGCCGATCTGGTGCTGCACATCCACCACGAGCTGATCCACCACCTGTCCGAGGTCTGCCTGCTGTGCGACCTCTACCTGCACACGAAACCCGCTATGAACGGAGCAACCCGATGAGCCGCCACATCCAGGTCACCTTCGACGCCTACGACCCGCAGGCGCTGTCGTCCTTCTGGCGCGACGTACTGGGCTACGTCCACCCCGGTCCGCCCGGAGTCGACCTGCCCGAGGGCGCCGACCCGCTGGCCGCGTGGGACGACTTCCTCGCGCGGGCCGGCGTACCGGAGGAGCAGCGCAACACGAGATCGGCCATCGAGGACCCGGACGGGCACGGCCCACGGCTGTTCTTCCAGCAGGTGCCGGAGGACAAAGTCGCCAAGAACCGCGTCCACCTCGATGTCCGTGCGGCTCCCGGACTGCAGGGAGAGGAACGGATGGCGGCGCTGGAGGTTGAGTGCGACCGGCTCGTCGCGCTGGGAGCGACGCGGGTACGTCGCCACGAGCCCACTCCCCCGATGAGCGCCGGCTTCATCGTGATGGCCGACCCTGAGGGCAACGAGTTCTGCCTGGACTGACACAGCTCAGCTGTGGCCGCGGAAGTCACGGCCGGCCTTGCGGCCGTTCCAGCTTCAGCGCTGCGGCGATGCACCGGTGGGTCGGCAGGGCCGGATACTGCCGTACCCGCCGTGCATCCGGGATGGCCTTGAGAGGAATGGGGCGGTGCTCTCCCGGCGCTGTCGCCTTACGCCGCAGGAGGAAAGGCGATCACCGGGGCAGGGCGGCCATGAGGGATTCGAGGACGAACTCGCCCTCTCGGGTCTGGGCTCCGGCGTCCAGCGCGCGGGACATCAGGCTCAGCGCCTCAGGGGTGCCGAACAGCGTGCGAGTGAGGGCGTCCTCGACTCGGAGCCCCTCGTCGAGGGGCAGGACACCGGCCTCGACAGCGCGTTTGGCGGCGGTGACGGCGGCAGGCGGGAAGGAGGCGATCCGTGACGCCAGCCGCTCGGTGAACGCGTCCAGTTGGTCCGGTGGGAGCGCCCGGTTGATCAGCCCGTAACGTTCGGCAAGGTCCGCATCGAACAAGTCGGACCCCGCGATGATCTCCAGCGCGCGGGCGCGGCCGACGGCGCGCGGCAGGTACTGCGTGCCACCCGCGCCGGGCAGGATGCCCATGCTCACCTCGGGCTGGCCGAACCAGGCGCGCTCGGACGCGGCGAAGCGCAGGTCGAGGGCGAGAAGAAACTCCAAGCCCGCCCCGCGCGCCCGCCCCCTCACCTTGGCGATGGTGATCTGCGGAAGCGCCCGATACGCCTCGAACATCGTGATCATCGGGCTCAGCCGCCCGTCCGGCTCCTGTTGGGCCAGGGCGGCCACCGCCTCGGGGTGCCGGGCGATCGACATGTCCCCGTGCGCGACGAAGAAGTCGGGATCGGCGCTGTCGAACACCACCACGCGGACGCTCTCGTCGGCGCTCAGGGCCGATTGGAACCGGCCGAGCTCCTCAAGAAGAGGCTGATCGAGGAGGTTCAGCGGCGGATGGTCAATGGTGGCGTACGCCACCCCGCCGATCACGCGGATCTTCATGGCGGCGTAGTCGTGGTACGGCAAAGCCTCTCCTCCACCTGAGTTCCCAATGAGCACTCAGATCCTAGCTGGGTTCTAGATAAGAACTCAAGATAGGATGGCGTCGTGGACTGGACGACGGTGGACCTCGCGAACTGCCCGCTCATCCGGGCGATGGAAGTCGTGGGCAAGCAGTGGACCCTCATCGTGCTACGAGAGGCGTTCAACGGCGTCCAGCGCTTCGAGGACTTCCAGCGACACCTCGGCATGTCCCGCTCCCTGCTCAGCCGCCGCCTGTCCGAGATGGTGGACAACGACCTGCTCGCCCGTGTCCCCTACCGCGAGGACGGGGCCAGAGAACGCCACGCCTACGAGCCGACCGCCACGGCGTGGGAGCTGTATCCCGTCCTGGCCGGCCTCATCCAGTGGGGCGAGCGGCACCTCGCCTCAGACGAGGACTCCCAGGTCAGGCTCGTCGACCGCCGCTCCGGCGCACGCCTGGTGGCGGCACTCGTCCCCGAGGACGCGCCATCCTGCCCACCCTCGGAGGTCCGCGTCGAGCTCGGATGACTCATACGGACCTTGCCCGAGGCGGCTCACCGCTGTTGACACCACGACGAAGACTCACCACAGCTACGGCAGCCCGGCGCACAGCGTAGGCGGTCCGCCCGCTATGGACGCAGGTCCAGGGAAATGTGCGAGGACAGCGCGCGGAGGAAGTCGGGCGCGTCGAAGATCTCACCGGCGGAGGCGACACCGACCGTCCTGGTCCGCCCCGTGAGGATGCGGTCAACCGCTTCGACCACGAGCGGCGCGGTGACGGCGTAGATGTCCTGGCCCCTCGCCACAGCGCGCCGTTCGCTGCCGCCGGAGCGCACGACGACGTCGACGAGGAAGGTCTGATCCGACCGCCCCAACTCGTCGGCCGGGGCCGGCGCCGGTGTGTCCGGGGCCACCACCTCCCTGGCCGCCTCGACCGTCATGTAGGTGCGCACCTCGGGGATGGACAGGTGGCTGGGAACGGTGACGACGTCAGCCATCGTGAACTCGCCGATGACGGCTCGGGGGCCCATCGGGTCGGGGAAGGGCCACTCCAGGGTCGGCGGGTCGTCGTGGCGGTACTCCAGTCGGCCGTTGGTGTAACGGACGCGTCGGCCGTCCCGCCGCTGCCGGGAGACCGCGCCCGCGGCACGGGTCCCGGCGGTGGGATGCCAACTGCTCAGCCCGTAGGCGATGTGCGCCTCGTCGGCCGCCGTCCAGTCGCCCATCGCGGCGGTGGCCAGCAGGTCGCCGAGACCGCCGTAGAAGGCCATCGCGGGGACGATCACCGCTCCTGCGGCGCGGGCGCGGTCGGTGAAGTGCGTGAACGTATCGACGTTGGCCTCGATCTCGGCCGCCACATCCACGTACGGGATCCCGGCGCGCAGTGCCGCCTCGATCACGGGGGCGGCCGTCGCGGCGAAGGGCCCGGCACAGTTGATCACGGCCGCCGCACCGGCCAGTGCGCGGTCAAGCGAGGCCGGGTCACCGACCGACGCCGGGCGGGCCTCCAGCCCGGATTCGGACGCCAGCACCTTCAGCTTGTCGGCGTCGCGCCCGGACAGGACCGGGACGAATCCGCGATCCCGCAGCTGTGCCACCACAAAGCGCCCGGTGTGCCCGTACGCGCCGAACACCGCCACCGTGTGCCCCGATCCCATGGGTTCTCCTCCCAGCTCAAATGATCTGCTGCTGCGATCTGTCGCGAACATCCTGACGAGGGCTGGTGCTCTCGGCGAGTGTCTGGAACGCCATTACCCATACAATTCCGGACATGGGTACTGTCGCGCTGGCCGTCACCGACGGGATGCTGCACTTCGAGCTGTCCTTGGCGTACGAAGTCTTCGGGGCCGCCCCGGTCGGCGTAGCAGGCCCCTGGTACAGCGTCGCCGTCTGCGGGCCGGGCGCCGTACGGACCGGCCGATTCCGGCTGGAGCCCGACCATGGCCTCGACCAGCTCCCGCGCGCCGGCACCGTGATCGTCCCGGGCTGGGCCGACACCGATGTGGATCCACCCGCTGACCTGGTCGACGCGGTGCGCGCGGCCCACGAGGCAGGCGCACGCGTGGCCTCCCTCTGCACGGGCGCGTTCGTACTGGCCGCCGCCGGCCTGCTGGACGGGCGGCGCGCGACCACGCACTGGGCGCACACCCGAGCCCTGGCCGACCGCTACCCCCAGGTGAAGGTGGATCCGGACGTCCTCTATGTGGACAACGGCAGCGTGCTCACCTCCGCCGGCAAAGCCGCCGCCATGGATCTGTGCCTGCACCTCGTCCGCCTTGACCACGGCTCCTCGGTCGCCAACGCGGTCGCCCGCCGCCTGGTCGTGCCGCCGCACCGGGACGGCGGCCAGGCCCAGTTCGTCACCACCCCGGTGCCCGCCCCGGGCAACCACCCGCTCGCCGAACTGTTCCCCTGGGTGATCGAACGGCTGGACCATCCGCTGACCGTGGAGGACCTGGCCCGCCAGGCGCGGATGAGCTCGCGCAACCTGGGCCGCCATTTCAGGTCGGTGAGCGGCACCACCCCGCTGCAATGGCTGCTGACTCAGCGGATCCGCCGCGCCCAGGAGTTGCTGGAGACCACCGACGACAGTGTCGACATCATCGCGGCGGCCACCGGCATGGGCACCGCCACGACACTGCGCCGACACTTCAACCGCACGGTCGGCGTGCCTCCGGACACCTATCGCCGCACCTTCCGCTCGCGGACCCGCCCCGGCCCGGACGGCAGAGGGGCAGTCCCCTGGTCGCAGTAGGTGTCCGCGCGGGGGTTATGACTCGAACACGGTGGGACAATCCGGGATCGTTAACGATCTTCGGCATGTTTCCGCAGGTCGAAGCCGATAACGGGACGTGTTGAAGGGGGATGGACTGCGCGTCGAGGCCTCGCCGGAGCGGACACGGAGTGGGGTGGGATGCCGGCGGCGCCGGGCGACTCCGGCGCGACGTACGATTCGCATGTGACCAGCAGACCCGCCTCGGCGCAGCGTCTGCGCGACCTCGCGCTGCTGCGCCGCGTTCGCGACCGGATCGACCGGGAGTACGCGCAGCCGCTGGACGTCGAGGCGCTCGCCCGCGGCGTGAACATGTCGGCCGGGCACCTCAGCCGCCAGTTCCGGCTCGCCTACGGCGAGTCGCCGTACGGATACCTGATGACGCGGCGCATCGAGCGCGCGATGGCGCTGCTGCGTCGTGGCGACCTCAGCGTCACCGAGGTCTGTTTCGCGGTCGGCTGCTCGTCGCTTGGCACCTTCAGCACTCGCTTCACCGAGTTGGTCGGTGTGCCGCCCAGCGTCTACCGGCGCCAGGCGGCGGGTGCGACGGAGGGGATGCCGCCGTGCGTGGCGAAGCAGGTGACCAGACCGGTCAGGAATCGAGAAGCGCCGGCTTCCGATCCGCACCTAGCCTGACAGCCATGGACATCACCGTTCACGCGACCTTCCTCCCGCATGACGACCCGGACGCATCCCTGGCCTTCTATCGCGACACTCTCGGCTTCGAGGTCCGCAACGACGTCGGATACAACGGGATGCGCTGGATCACGGTCGGCCCCGCCGGCCGGCCCGGCACGTCCATCGTCCTGCACCCGCCGGCCGTCGACCCCGGCATCACCGACGACGAGCGCCGCACCATCGCCGAGATGATGGCCAAGGGCACCTACGCCGCCATCACCCTGGCCACCACCGACCTCGACGCCACCTTCGAAAAACTGCAGGCCGGCGATGCCGAGGTCGTCCAGGAGCCGATCGAGCAGCCGTACGGCGTTCGCGACTGCGCCTTCCGCGACCCCGCGGGCAATCTGATCCGCATCAACGAGCTCCGCTGAGCCGTCCGGCGATCGCGGCCATGACCTGCGCAGACGGCACCGTAAAGGAGCCCGCGACCGCGCCGGCGAAGGAGAACCGGACGAATTGTCCGGATATGGTTAGATCGAGCCAGGCGACGCCGACGAAAACCTCGAAGGCGGCCCCGCGTAACAGATGGAGACACGATGAGGACGGACACGCAGTCGCCTGCGCCGCACGTTGCCGACCGCCACGATCTGATCCGCGTACACGGCGCGCGCGTGAACAACCTCAAGGATGTCAGCGTCGAGATTCCCAAGCGCCGGCTGACGGTGTTCACCGGCGTCTCCGGCTCGGGCAAGAGCTCGCTGGTCTTCGGCACGATCGCCGCGGAATCACAGCGGCTGATAAACGAGACCTACAGCACCTTCGTGCAGGGCTTCATGCCGACGCTGGCGCGGCCGGAGGTCGACGTCCTCGAAGGACTGACCACCGCGATCCTCATCGACCAGCGGCGGATGGGCGCCGATCCCCGCTCCACCGTCGGCACCGCCACCGACGCCAACGCGATGCTGCGCATCCTGTTCAGCCGCCTCGGACAGCCCTACGTCGGCCCGCCCACCGCCTTCGCGTTCAACGTCCCGAAGCGCACGGCGAGCGGGGCCATGAGCGTCGACAAGGGCAAGGGCGAGCGGATCGTCGTGCGCAAGGCCGTCTACCACGGCGGCATGTGCGCGCGCTGCGAAGGCCGCGGCACGGTCTCCGACATCGACCTCGCACAGCTCTACGACGACTCCAAGGCGATCAGTGACGGCGCGTTCACGATCCCCGGCTGGAAGCAGGACAGCTTCTGGACCACGCGGGTCTACGCCGAGTCGGGCATCCTCGACCCGGCCAAGCCGATCCGCGAGTTCACCAAGAAGGAGATGCGGGACTTCCTCTACGGTGAGCCGACCAAGGTGAAGGTCGACGGTGTCAACCTGACCTACGAGGGTCTCATCCCGAAGATCCAGAAGTCGATGCTGTCCAAGGACAAGGAGTCGCTGCAGCCGCACATCCGGGCGTTCGTGGAGCGGGCGGTGACGTTCACCTCCTGTCCCGAATGCGGCGGTTCCCGGCTCAGCGCGGAGGCCAGGTCGTCGAAGATCAAGGGGATCGGCATCGCCGACGCCTGCGCGATGGAGATCAGGGACCTGGCCGCATGGATCCGCGGCCTCGACGAGCCGTCGGTCGCGCCGCTGCTGAAGTCGCTGGGAGAGAGCCTGGACTCGTTCGTGGAGATCGGGCTCGGCTATCTCTCGCTCGACCGGCCGTCGGGCACGCTGTCCGGCGGTGAGGCGCAGCGCGTCAAGATGATCCGCCATCTCGGCTCCGCGCTGACCGACACCACCTATGTCTTCGACGAGCCCACGGCGGGCCTGCACCCCCATGACATCCAGCGGATGAACGAGCTGCTGCGGCGGCTGCGGGACAAGGGCAACACGGTGCTCCTCGTGGAGCACAAGCCGGAGACGATCGCGATCGCCGACCATGTCGTCGACCTCGGCCCGCGCGCGGGCGCCGACGGCGGCGAGGTGGTGTTCGAGGGCACCCTTGAGGGGCTGCGGGACAGCGGCACGCTCACCGGCCGCCATCTCGACGACCGGGCCGCCCTCAAGGAGGCGGTGCGGAAGCCGAAGGGGCACCTCGAGATCCGCGGCGCCTCGACGCACAACCTCCAGAACCTCGACGTCGACATCCCGCTCGGCGTGCTGTGCGTCGTCACCGGGGTGGCGGGCTCCGGCAAGAGCTCGCTGATCCACGGCTCGGTGGCGCGCAGGGACGGCGTGGTGGCCGTCGACCAGTCGCCGATCAAGGGTTCACGCCGCAGCAACCCGGCGACCTACACCGGCCTGCTCGACCCGATCCGCAACGCCTTCGCCAAGGCCAACGGCGTGAAACCCGCGTTGTTCAGCGCCAACTCCGAGGGCGCCTGCCCCACCTGCAACGGCGCGGGTGTCATCTACACCGACCTGGCGGTGATGGCGGGCGTCGCCACCACCTGCGAGGACTGCGAGGGCAAGCGGTTTCAGGAGTCGGTCCTCGAGTACCGCCTCGGCGGCCGCGACATCAGCGAAGTGCTCGCCATGCCGGTCGACGAGGCCAAGGAGTTCTTCGGCGTCGGCCAGGCGCGCGTTCCCGCCGCCCACCGCGTCCTCGAACGCCTCTCCGACGTGGGTCTCGGTTACCTCGCCATCGGCCGGCCCCTCACCACCCTGTCGGGCGGCGAACGCCAGCGGCTCAAGCTGGCCACCCACATGGCCGACAAGGGCGGCGTCTACGTCCTCGACGAGCCGACCACCGGCCTGCACCTCGCCGACGTCGAGCAGCTGCTCGGCCTGCTCGACCGGCTCGTCGACTCCGGCACGTCGGTCATCGTCATCGAGCACCACCAGGCGGTCATGGCGCACGCCGACTGGATCATCGACCTCGGCCCCGGCGCCGGCCACGACGGCGGCCGGATCGTCTTCGAGGGCACACCCGCCGGCCTCGTCGCCGCCCGCTCCACCCTCACCGGCGAGCACCTCGCGGCCTACGTCGGCACCTGACCGAAGAAGTTGATGTTCTCGCTGTGCCCAGCTCTTCTCGGCGGACCACCCGGCTGACAGGATGTCCCATATGACCTCCACGGCGTCGGCGCTCCGCGTGCCACGAGCCATCGTCTTCGCGACGTTGTGCATCGTGGTCTCCGCGGGTGGTCACGCCCTGACTGGAGGTGGGGTGGTTCCGCTGCATCTGGGCGTTCTAGGTGCGGTGATCGCCTTCTGCGTGGCGTACGCGCTCAACGGACACGAGCGTGGCCTGGGGGTCGTGCTCACCGCGACCGTCGGTGCGCAGATTCTGCTGCATGAGCTGTTCAGCCGTGCCGCGCCGGCACCGCACACGGCGCTCTCCGCCGACCACGGCCACTCTGGGATCGGCATGACGGTGGCCCATCTCGCGGTGGCACTGGGCACGGGCTGGTGGTTGCACCGCGGTGAGAGCGCGCTGTGGCTCATGATCCGCCTGTACGGCGGGCGGATGCCGGTGATCCGGCTGTTCTTCGCGGTTCCCGGCGAGGTCAAGCCGCCGGTGTGGCAGGCCGTACCGGCCGCCGATGTCCGGCCGTACGGCGGCGGGGAGCCCCTCCCCGTGCTGCGGCGGCGCGGCCCGCCCGTGCTCCAGCACGCCGGCTGAGGGAGTCGGAAGGTCCGGCGGCCGGCGGGTCCCGTGATCAGGCGCTTCTCCTGGCTCCGGAGTTCCCGCCGGAACCGTCCCGACAGCGCGGAGTGATCCACCGATCATGTCGGCAGGCCTGACGTTCCGCCTCGCCCGTGTGGGCGGTGCTGCGCCGCCTGGCCGTCCGGCTGTGCCGGCTCCTGACGATCTGGCGTGATGCGGCGGCCGCACCGCCCGGTGTGAGGCGCGAGGGTTTCCCCGATCCGGTGATCTTTCGATCCGCGCTGCTCCGGCACGCGGTGAGCGGGCGGGCCCCGCCGCTGCTCGTCCGCGGCTGAGCCGTCCTCCCTCACCGGGCTGCTCCTCACCGGACAGTCCGGTCCGTTCACATTGCTCTTCCCGGGTGGATCCGCTCCGCCCGGCTGTCGCCATGCCCCTATTCCCGGCCGGAGTATGCCCATGCCCCTTTCCCTCCCCGAGTCCCCGGCGAGCGCGGCCGCCCTACGCCTGTCCGCCGTGAGCTGCCGGCACGGCCGGCTCCTCGCGGTGGACACGGTCGACCTGGCGCTCGCCCCCGGCGAGCATCTGGCGATCACCGGCACCAACGGCTCCGGCAAGAGCACGTTGCTGCGCGCGGTCCTCGGACTGCACCGTGGGGTCTCCGGTGTGATCGAAGTCGCGGGACGGCAGGCGCGCACATCCGCCGACTGGACCCGTCGCCGGGTGGAGGTCGCCTGGATCCCGCAGCGGCAGGCGGCCGGACGCTTCCCGCTGCTGGTCCGCGAACTGCTGGCCAGCGGTGGACATGCCGGACAGGCTTTGGCCGCAGCCGAGGAACTGGGAGTGGCCGGACTGCTGGAGCGTCCGCTCGGCACCCTGTCCGGAGGCCAGCTGCAGCGCGCCTACCTGGCACGGGCGCTGGGCCAGGTCGCGGCCGGGGCGGGGCTCGTGCTGGCCGACGAGCCGACCGCGGCCCTGGACTTCGCCGGTCAGGAGCAGGTCGCGGCGGTGCTGGCCGGGCTGCCGGTGAGCGTGGTGGTGGTCACCCATGACCGGGTGGTCGCCGAGGCGTGCGGGTGGGTGGCCGAGATGGCCGCCGGGCGGTTGCGGGAGGTCCGGTGAACTCCATCTGGGCGCTGCTGGAGATTCCCTCGGTCCGGCTGGCCCTGATCGCGCTGCTGCTCGGCTCGGTGGCGCTGCCGATCGTCGGGGTGTTCATCGTGGGGCTGGACATCATGCCGGTCCGCTTCGCGATGATGCACGTCGCGCTGCTCGGCATCGCGATCGGCCTGCTGACCGGGCTGGACCCGCTGCTGTGCGCGCTGATGCTGTGCGGGCTGGCCGGTGGCGCGCTCACGCCGCTGGCCCGCAGCAGCGCGGGGCTGTCGGGCGCCATGGGCCTGCTGATGACGCTGGCCGTCGCGGCGGCGCTGCTGGTGCTGTCGATCTCCGGGGTGAACGCCAACGGGGCGTTCGAGCTGCTGTGGGGATCGATCCTGGCCACCCGTCCCGGCGACGTGGCCGCGCTCGCCGTCCTGGCCGCGCTCGTCCCGGCACTGTACGGCCTGCGCAGGAAAGACCTGGCACTCCTGCTTCACGACCGTGAGCTGGCCGTCTGCTCCGGGGTGGCGGTGGAACGGCTCACGCTCATCCTGCTGGTGGTGATCGCGGTGGCGATCGCCTCGGCCATCCGGCTGACCGGGGCGTTGCTGGTCGACGCGCTCACCTTGTTGCCCGCCCTGGCCGCCCGCCGGGTCGGCCGGTCGCTGTCGGCCATGGCCGTCTGGTCGGTCGTCTTCGGGCTGGTCTTCAACCTGGGCGGCTTCTTCCTCGCCCTGCTCTTCGACTTCCCGCCCGGTCCGGTGCTGGTGCTGGTCGGCGGGGTCTGCACTCTCCTTCTCCATTCGATCCCAGAAAGGGCTCTCTCGAAATGATCACAATGCGCCGGCTTCGTCTCACGGCCATGGCCGTCCTCGCCGCCATGGCCGTGACCGCCTGTGGCGGCACCGGGGAAAGCACCTCTGCGGCACCCTCGCCGACGGCGAAGGGGCTGAAGGTGGTCGCCGCCTCCACCTGGGAGGCGGGATTCGCCAAGGCCGCGGGCGCCACCGACATCACGGTGATCGTGCCGTCCGGCGTGCACCATGCCCCCGACTACGATCCCAAACCCTCCGACCTGGCCAAGGTCGCCGAGGCCGACGTGGTGTTGTACGCCGCCTTCGAGGGCTTCGCCGGCAAGCTCAAGGAGGCCGCCGGATCCAAGGCGAAGCTGATCGAGGTATCCCTGGACAACACTCCTGACAAGGTCAAGGCCGAGGTTTCGCGGCTGGGTGGGGAGTTCGGCACCGCCGAGGCGGCCAGGGCGTGGACCACGACCTTCGACACCGAGTACGCCGCGTTGAAGGAGAAGGTCACCGGCGCCGCCAAGGGCGCCGCGCCGGTGGTCGTCGCACAGGCGTTCGTGGCCTGGGCCGCCGACCTGATCGGAGCGCGGCCCGCCGGGGTGTACGGCCCGCAGCCGCCCACCGCCGGTCAGATCTCCGAGCTGGCCGCCAAGAAGCCCCGGCTGGTGCTGGACAACTCGGCCATGCCCGGCGGGGACGCCCTCGCCAACGTCGAGGCCAGGCGTGTGGTCATCGACAACTTTCCCGACCAGGGGCTGGACCTGATCGCCATGTACAGGGCCAATGCCGACGCCATCATCGCCGCCCTCGGCTGACCGATCCCCAGGGGCGGCGACCCGGGCCCCCCTTTCTTCAGAAGGGATACATGTGGATACCTCGTGCTCATCGTCGGCGGCGGACCGGTCGGCCTGCGCGCGTCCATCGCGCTGTCCTTCCGGACCGTCCGGGCGAGGCCGTCGCGCACGCGCCTGCCACGGCGCTCAGCAGACGAAAGGATCGATCGCCGCAGTGAGCACCGCAAGGCCCACGGCCAGGAAGAAGTCGCCCCACACCAGTTCGTGGCTGGTGGCCGCACCGTGGTTCAGGTCGTAGCAGCCATCCAGCAGGCGGCCGTCGCGCAGGTGCGCCGAGACCAGTTCGCGGAGCACGGTGGCGGCCCGATCCCGCAGCCGGGCGGCTTCATCCTGATCGGCCCGCGCGGCCAGCTTGAGGGCGGCGACGGCCTCGATCGCGGCGGCCGAGGTGTCCGGCAGCCCACCGGGGCGGACGAGGGGAACGGCGGGCGAGCCCGCGGCGAACCGTGCCGCCACCTCGGGATGTGCGAGCAGTTTCCGCCGCCGGGCGCCGTCGCCGGTGTCGGCGACGGCCAGCGACAGCCATGCCGCCGTACGGCTCCAGCCGGGTGGCGGGTCGGGATGAGGGTGCCAGGTGCCGTCCGGCAAGGCCTGCCAGGCCGGGTGGAGTCGCCGCCCGCCCGCCGTCAGCCCGAATTGCAGGTCGAGCTGGGTCCGGGCGGCCTCGGCTCCGCCGGGGCCCGCCAGGCGCAGGAGCCGCGGCAGGCCGGGCAGCCCGTCGACTCGCGCCAGTTCCCGAGGACCGCCGAACGCGCCGCCCCAGGGCACCAGCCCGAGTTCGGGGACATAGGCGTCCAGGCAGGCATGGGCCGCGCGATCCCGCAGCGTCGCCGCCGGGGCATCCCCCGTTGCCACGCCGAACGCGGTGCCGTACCAGAAGATGAGGCCCCGGGTTCCGGTGTCGGCCTCGATCCACGGATCGAGCGACGCGGTGCGGTCGATCGCGGTGGCCCGGTCGGCCGGGTCGCCGCTCATGATCGCTCGCAGCCACAGCAGCCCCGCCCAGAAGCCACCGGCCCATGATCCGCGGGCTGTGGTCGTCCAGCGGCCGGAGACGGAGTCCGCATACAGCGGCCATCGCCCTCCCGCATCCGCCTCGACCGTCCCGGCCCGCTCCAGAACCTCAGACAGCGCCTTCTCCGCCCAGCTCATCGGAGCGCCCCGGCTCGGAAACGGGACGGTGCCGCGACGGCGGCCGCGACGGCGAACTCTGCGGCCACCAGCGTCCAGCCCGGCCCGTACCCTCCGGCCTCGACGAGGATCCCGAACAGCGGCGGCCCGGTGGCGAAACCGGCGAAGAATCCCGCCGAGACGAGCGCGGAGTCCCGGCTGGCGCCGCGGGGGTCAGCACGCTTGATCACCGAGACCATGGTGACCGCGTTGCCTGCGACGGCGAAGGCGCCGACGGCGGCCGCGCCCGCCCAGACCAGGAAGGGGGCCCAGGAGGCCGCCGCGAGCAGCAAGGCCGCTCCGCAGGCTCCCGCGGTGAGGGGGGTGAGGAGCACTTCGGCCTGGCCGAGGCGGCCCGCCCGCCGCGACCAGATGACCCGGCCCGCGACCCCGGTGACGCCCAGGGCGGCGACCAGCCATGCCGCCATGACCGGCCCCAGCCCCAACCGCTCGGCGCCGAACAGTGCGAGATAAGTGTTCACCGCGGCGATCCCACAGCCGAGCAGGAAGGAGAACAGCGCCAACCGGCCGACGCGAGCGCGCGGCATGTCCACGGGCGTCGCGGCGGAGTCGGGCGCCAGCAGGAGGACGGCCCCGCACGCGATGAGGGCGGCGATCGCGGCGGCCGTCCACACGGCACCACGCCATCCCGTCCACGCGGCGAGCGCCGCCAGCGGCAATCCCGCGACGAAGGCGCCGAGCTGTACTCCGGACTGCTTCCAGCCGGTGACCGCACCTCTTCGGCCCGATTCGACCGCGGTAAGGATGACCTTGTTGGTGGCGGGGTTGGCCAGGGCCTGCGGGAGGCCGCCCAGCGCCACCGCCGCCAGCAGCGCCGGTGTGCCCGAGGCGGAGCCGATCAATGCCAGTGCCGTCGCGGCCAGCAGCAGCAGAGCGACCAGGCAACGGCGGGCCCCCAGCCGGTCCACCCAGCGCCCGGCGGTGAGCGACAGGAGCGCGGCGGCGCCGAATCCGGCGGTCGTGGTCAGGCCGATCGCGGTGCGGGAGATGCCCGCCTCCCCGACCAGACGGGGACCGAGCGCGCCGATCAGGAAGAGCTGAAGCATCGACACGCTCATCGTCGTGGTGAGCAGGACGGTGACCCACCGTTCCCGGGTTCGATCGCCCGCCGGACGTACCGGTCGTTCCAGCCGCATCGCCGTCTCCTTCCATCTGCGGGACCAACGCGGCAACCGCACGTCAGACAGTCGCTCGCCGGTCCGCCGGGGTTCCCGCCGGAGGGGACCGGATGACGCGACCCGTCGTGGGAGCCGTTGCACCGCTCTGTGCGCCGCAACCACGCGGCCCGCCCTCGGCGCCTGTCGCCCGCGCGCCCCTGTCTCTCCTCAACCAGCCCGTCAGGGGCCACTCCCCCGAACCGTGTATCCGTTCTGCCCTGCGACGCAAGGAACGATCATCATGAGTTCTGTCATGCGCGACCACCGCGCCCCCGACCGTGACACCGCCACCGCACACTCAGACGATCATCTGACGGTGCTCGCCCTGGCCGCGCGCGGAGGAGCGCCCGCGGACGTCGAGGCCTTCACCCGGGCGGTGTACACCGACGTGCGCAGATTCATCGCCTACCTGACCGGGGACCACTCGGCGGAGGACCTCACCCAGGAGACGTTCCTGCGTGTGCTGAGAAGCCTGCCCAGGTTCGCCGGCCGCTCATCGGCCCGCACCTGGTTGCTGTCCATCGCCCGGCGGGTCGTCGTCGACCGGTTCCGCTCGGCGGCCTGCCGCCCGATGGTCGCCGATCTCACCGACTGGCAGGCCACCGCCGAACGATGTCAGCCCCGCGGGCTGCCGGGATGCGAGGACGGGGTGGCCTTGGCCGACCTGCTCGCCAGGGTGCCGCGAGAACGGCGTGAGGCTTTCGTGCTCACTCAGCTCGTGGGCATGCCGTACGCCGAGGCCGCCGTGATGATCGGATGCCCGGTCGGCACGGTGCGCTCCCGCGTGGCACGGGCCCGCAGCCAGCTGATCGCCTCGCTGGAGGCCGCTGACCGGGCCGCCTGACCGGAGGCCTTGCCCGTGCCGGAGGCGACTCCGGCACGGGAAAGGTCACACCGATCCGGGTTGTCCGTGCGGCAGGAGTTCGCGGAGTGCGTCCCGGTCGGGTTTGCCCGCCGGAGTCAGCGGCAGTTCCTCCACCAGGAGCAGGTGTTCGGGGTGTTTGGCGTGCTCCAGCCCTTGCCGGAGCAGGTGGGAGGCGATGCCGGCGATGTCAGGGGCACGGCCGGGGCGTGGCACCACGCAGGCCGCCAGCCGTTCGCCCATCACCTGGTCGGGCACGCCCAGGCACACCGCCTCCCGTACCCCGGGATGGGTCGCCAACGCGTGCTCCACCTCGGCCAGGCTGATGTTGGCTCCGCCACGGATGACGATCCGCTTCAGCCGGCCGACCAGGCGCAGCCGCCCGTCGGCGTCGATCATGCCCAGGTCGCCGGTGCGCACCCAGCCGTCTGCCGTGCGGTAGCGCCGGTTCAGCTCCGGTGCCCCGACGTAGCACATCGGGGTCATCGGGCCGCGTGCGATGATCTCGCCGAACTCCTCCTCGTCCGAGGCCGGGGTGATGCGGATCTCCGCCACGCGGGGATCGGCCAGGCCCACCACGACCCCGGGGCCGGGATCGCCCTCCGGGGCCGGCCGGAAGCCGCTGTGGCAGTTCACCCCGTCGGCCGAGCCGTACAGGTTGACGATCGGGCAGCCGAACATCTTGCCCGCCTCGGCGGCCGTGGCCGCGTCCAGTTCCGCGCCGCCCAGCACCAGCGCGGTCATCGGCGGCATCGGCTTGGTTCTCGGCTGGTCGAGCATCATACGAATCATGGTCGGCACGGCGAGGACATGGGTGGGCCAGTGCTCGCCGATCGCGGCGAGCACGGCCTGGGGAGAGAAGTGGTGGAGCAGGACCAGACAGCCGCCGTGCCTGGCCAGGGTGACGGCGGTGCCGTTGCTGCCGAAGGCGGAGGCCAGCGGGACCAGGAACAGGCAGCGTGGCGGGTTCGCGTCGGGGATCAGCGTGGCCATGAAGTTGCCCCGCCCGCCCGCCAGGGCGTTGTGGGAGTAGGCGACCATCTTAGGCTCGGACTCCGAGCCGGAGGAGACCAGGATGCGGGCCGCGCCGTCCGGGTCGGGGCGGGCCGGGACGAAGGTGCGGCCGTCGGCGTGGAGCACCTCGCTCCACGCCACGCTGCCCGCCGGGGGCTCCTGCGAGCCGGCGGCGATGACGGCTCGCAGGCCGGGCAGCTTCTCGGCGGCGATCATCAGCTCGCGGGCATGCGCCGTCCCCCGGTGGTCGATGGCCGCGATGACGGCCCGCGCGCCGGAACGGCCGAGCAGGGAGACGGCCTCGGTGATACCGCGTCCGACGGGGAAGGGCAGCGCCACGGCTCCGAGCGCGGCCAGTGCCAGGTCAGCGACGACCGCGTCGCGGCCGTTGGGCAGTTGGACGCCGACGACGTCGCCCTCACAGACGCCGAGCCGCCGCAGTCCGGCCGCCGCGGAGCGGGCCGAACGGTCCAGCTCGGCGTAGGTGAGCTCACCTGCCGCGTCGATCACCGCGACCCGGTCGGGGGCCGCGAGGCGATGAGCGCGAAACAGCGCGTACAGGCCGAGGTCCGGGCAGGTGCCGTCGGCGGCCCATTCGCGTCTCAGCGCGGCGGGTACCAGGTCGTCCAGGCGCAGGGTCATGCGAACCTCCAGGGGGTGGGTACGGCCACGGCTCCGTGCACGTCACGGGTGAGGGCGGATGCGAAACGCGGATCGGAGGGGAGCTTGTCGAGGGCGGTCGTCACGGCGGTTGCCCGTACTCCCCGGCGGCGCAGGGACGCGACGGCCTCGGCCGTGTCCCTTTTCGTGAGGGAGACGGCATTCACCTGGCCGGCGCAGTCGTCGGCGACGCTCACCCAGCCGTCCGCCGTGGGCAGGGGCTCGCGGAATCCGGCCGGCCTGCGGGGACCGGCTCCGGAGGCGACCCGGCACAGCGCGGGCTCGGTGAGCATCTCGGCCGCCCCCAGCAGCGAGGAGTCCACTCGCACGCCGTGTCCCGTCCGTTCGCGCAGCAGAAGCCCGGCGAGCACCGCCTCGGCGCCCAGCAGGGCGCCGAGTACGTCGAGCAGGGTCATCAGCGACGGGGCGGGCGGCTCACCGGCGGGCCGTACGGCCTCGCCCATGCCGGTGCGGGCCTGGACCATGAAGTCGGTGGCCATCGGGACGTCGGCCAGCCGCCCGGCCCAGCCGCTGGTGTAGGCGTAGACCAGGCCGGGGTTGACCACCGACAGGTCATCGTCGTCCAGGCCGAGACGCTCGGCGGTGCCCGGGGCCCAGTTGTGCACGAAGACGTCCGCGGCCGTGACCAGGTCACGCAGCTCCGCCCGGCCCGCGGCCGACTTGATGTCGATCTCCACGGCGCGTTTGCCCCGGTTGAGCGCCAGCCAGCGGGCCGACAGGTCACCGCAGGTGGGTGGCATGCCGCGCAGCGGGTCGCCGCCAGGCGGCTCGATCCGCACCACGTCCGCGCCGAGCAGGTGCAGGACGTAAGCGGCCAGCGGCGCCTGGATCCGCCGCCCGGCCTCCAGAACCGTGAGACCGGCCAGTGGGCGGGCGAGCTCGGTCGGCGAGGACAGAGGCGAGGCCGGTAGACGCGGCGACAGCTGCCATGGCGCCTGCGCGCGGGGTTCGGCCAGCCGGTCCTGGAGAGATCGGATCGCGCAGAGTGACATCCCCGACTCCTTCGCGGCTCGCCGTACGCTCTCCCAGTCGGCCGCGTGAGCCCGCACGTGCAGTTCCCCGGGCAGCGGGGAGCAGGCGGTGGCGTAGCGGAACTGGAAGGACCGCCACGCGGAACCGGCCAGGCGTCCGGCCACGCCGAGTGCCTGCCAGAACGTCGCCCACACGACCGGGTCCAGCGTCTCGACCTCGAAGTACACGCCGTCGGCCGTGGTGAACGGCGGGCCTCCCGGCGCGAACGGCACCGCCTCGCCGTCCTCGGCGTTGGCGGCGGCCAGGTACTGGCCGACCGAGAGCAGCCCGGCCAGGTCCACTCCGGTCCGTACGGTCTCGACGGCGGAGCCCCGGGCACGGCCGATCAGTCCGGCCAGAAGCCCCTGAACGGCCAGCACGGCGCACGCCGTGGTCAGGTAGTCGACGGCCAGGCCGCGCGGCTTGCCGCTGCGGCGGCCGTGGACGCAGGCCACGCCGGTCGCGGCCTGCGCGGTGGCCTCGTCGGTCACCTCGTCGCTCGGGGTGATCGCCGCCCAGGCGATCTCGGCGGTGAGCGGATGGCCGTCCGCGCCGGTGAGCGACACGGTTCCGGGGCCGTCCGACGCCGTGGAGCCAAGGTCGGCTGCGCCCAGGAGGGTGAGGTGACGGACGGCGGCAGCGGTGAGGTCGGGTGACCCGGCCGTCCGCAACTCGATGCCGGTGAGCGGATGCGCCGCTCGGGTGGTGGCGGAGTATGCCATGGCTCTCCTCCCCCGCGGCGGTGGCCGCGAGTCATGCCTGACGCGGACGGGAACTCGGGCGTGCCTTCACCCGACCTGTTCCACAGCAGGGAGTCGGATGGATTTTTCGCTCAGTTCCCGACATGTCTGGAGTTGGAATGTCGCAGCAGGTCGCCGTCACGACCGATGCCGAGCACCCCAGCTGGGGCGCGCCCGCCTGCCCGCCTCATGTACTCGGGTTGCGCGACCGGGTGATCGAATTCGTCCGTGAGCGCGTGGTGCCGCACGAAGCCGAGCTGGATTCAGGTGGTGTGGCCGCGCGAACGCTTCTCGAACGGCTCAGGCACGGAGCACGGGCCGAAGGGCTGTGGGGACTGCCCCTCCCGGCCGAGCTGGGCGGGGCGGATCTGTCGCTGACGGAGTACGCGCACGTGGCGGAGGCGGAGGGCGTCAGCGATCACGGCCCCGGCGTGCTCGGCTCCACCGCGCTGCTGGACGTGACGACCCTGGCCCGGCACGCCGAACCCGCCGTGCGGGACCTCTACCTGCCCCAGGTCGCCGACGGGCGGATGACCATGTGCAATGCGATGACGGAGCCGGGCACTCCCGGCTCCGACCCCGGGCTCACCGCCACTCGGGCGAGCAGGCGCCCCGACGGCTCCTGGACGATCCACGGACGCAAGTGGTTCGTCACCGGCGCGGGTGACGCGGCGCTGGCCGCCGTGCTCGCCCGCACCTCCGGCGAGCCGCCCTCCACGACCGGTCTGTCCCTGCTGCTCGTGCCCACCTCTGCGCCCGGCTTCCGCGTGGTCCGCGAGCTGCCGGTCCTCGGCGCGGGCGGCCAGTGGGAGATCGCTCTGGACGGCGTCACCGTGCCGGCCGACCACCTCCTCGGCGAGCCCGGCCGGGGACTGCGCGTGATCAGCGAGCGGGTGCGGCTCGGTCGTCTGCTGCGCTGCCTGCGCTGGCTCGGCCAGGCCGAACGCGCCTTCGTCCTCCTGCGCGACCGAGCCCGCGCGCGGCCGACGGCCTCGGGACGGCTGGGCGACCTCCAGCTCGTCCAGGCGCTCGTCTTCGACGCCCTGCTCGCGATCAGGACCACGCGCCCGCTGGTGTTCGAGACCGCCGCCCTGGTCGAGGCGGGGCTGGACGCCAGGGTCGAGACGGGCCTGGCGAAGGTGGCCACCGCCCGGATGCTGCAGCAGGTCACCGACGCGGCCATCCAGGTTCACGGTGCCGCCGGGCTGGGCCCCGACACCCCGTTGCCCGCGCTTTTCCGCACCGGCCGGATGGCCCGCCTGCTCGACGGCCCCGACGAGCTGCATGTCACCGCGGTGGCCCGCAGGGTCCTCGGCTGATCTTCCGGTCACCCGGCAGCAGGGCCTTGGCCGTACTGCTCGCCATCCTCGCCGGCGGAGCGGCACTCCCCCTCACGTCCCCGGCACCGCCGATCATCCTCGCCTCCGCGATCGTGTACGAGGCGACGTTCATGGGCGTCCCCGCCGCCGTCACCGCGCTCATCAAGGCCAACACTCCGCCCGCCGGCTGGACCGCCACGCTGGCGGCCTTCACCACCCTGTTCGCCGCCGGCAGACCGCCGGCCCGTGGCTCGCCGGACTCCTCGCCGATCACACCTCGACCAACGCGACCCTGGCGTGGACCGCGATCCTGTGCGCCGCAGCGGCCCTGATCGCCACGATCGGGGGCCGTTCACGCCCTTTACCGCACCCCGGCCGGGCGGCGCCATCGAAACGGACGCCTGAGACACAACGATAAGGAACCGGCCCCTGCCGTTCTTCGACACCTGGGCCACACCCCATCCGAGTGCCGGTGGCGTCGGCGGTCATGACCCCATACGTGGTGGCCAGTTCCGACGGCATCAACGCGATGAGCCCCGGTGCGACGTTGAGCAACCCCACGGCCCCGAACAACAGCATCCCGACCACACGAGCGGAAAGGCGCATCGTATCCTCCATCAAAGCCTCGGCAGGGGACCGCCGCCTTCCGGCGACGGGGGAATGCCGTCCCCGCCCGGATGTCTTTCCAGTCCTTTCCCCAGGCATGGGGCGGGCAATGTCGTTACATTGATCGGGTGGCTCCTCGGGTGCGCACCTTTTCCAGCACGGCGTCCGACCTCGGATACCGCGACGCGTGCCGCCCCAGGTGCTACCGCCCCGGCCTGAGGGATCGCGTCACGGTACGCCTTGAGGAAATGCTCCGGGTCACCCCTGAGGAGTTGATCGGCGTCACGGTGAGCGGCCGTGCGTAGATCCTATAAATTCCTGCTGCGCCCCACCAGCAAGCAGGCCGCCGCGCTGGCCGCC
>NZ_JBIAZA010000052.1:0-34400 GCF_042898655.1 Streptosporangium sp. NPDC000396 | reverse complement strand
ACCAGCAACGCGCCGGCGAGGAGCGAGGCCCCGATCATCGTCTTCATCATGCTCTCTTCGACTACGGGGGGCCGGTAAAGGTTCGACGCAATATATGGCCGCTCGGTCACGGCGGGGCCGTGGGCGGCGCCGTGCGTTATGAGGTCAGCACGACCTTTCCGGCACCGTCGCCGGAAGAGTTCTCCGGCGTTCATATCGGCCTCCACTGTGCTCCGGCGTTGGTTACCTGTCTTCACGTTCATTAGCGCCTCCGACTCATTGCCATGGGGAGGTGCACGTTCGGTGCAAGGGGCATGGCGGCGCGCTCCTTCAGTGCCGGCGGGCTCGGAGGATGGCTACGATGAGTGCGGCGGAGGCGGCGACGATCAACCCGACGAACGCGGGGTGGATGTCCTTGGACAGGCTCGGCGCGCCGTCGGGCCGCGTCAGCCAGATGACGAGCGGGATCGCGTACGTGAGGGCGAGAAGGGCGGCCGCCCAGCGGACCGTCCGGTCGCGGACGTGGCGGAGAGCGCCGACCAGCGCGATGGCGACCGGGACGATCGCCATCAGGGCGAACTGGCCGAGCACCATGACGGGGACCGCCCAGGAGGAGACGGTCACCGCCGGCGGAGTGCGCCGGTCAGTGCGGGCGAGTGACGTGGACACGGTCGTCATGGCGTTTCCCTTCGGGTGGCGGGTACACGGCTGTGATCCGCGCCGCAAACCCACGATCAGCTACAGCATCATTCTTATGTTAGAAGGTATAACAGTCCAGGAAAGGAGAGTCAATAAGATTCGTGATACCTTCTAACTAAAGCTTCAAGATGTAGCTTCACGGATGGGAAGACGGCAGGTCATGGCGGAGCCGGACACGATGACCCCCGTGAGCGCTACCGCACTCAGGTGCGCGCGGAGATCAAGGAACGCGCGGTCGCGTCATACGGTCACCTCGCGGACAGTGACCGCCGAGAGCTGGTCGCGCTCGAGCCCGTCGATGATCCACGCGCGAAACCGTCCCAGATGACGGGCAAGCTTGCCGGTGACCTCGGCTGAACGCACACCACGCACGGCCGGATCGAGGTAGCACTCGCTCCAAGTGGTGAGGCTGTCATCGGCCACCTCGAGGCGCTCGGGGAGGCCGACCACCTGTCGTGAAGTGATTTCGGCTGACGGTGGCGGTAGAGGCACTGCTCGACTCCTGCCCGGCCGGTCGCCGGTCAGCGCAGGGCGTCGACGGGCTCCATCCGGGCGGCACGCAAGGCCGGATACAGGCCGGCCAAAAGCCCGACCAGCGCGCCGGCCGCAGGGGCGGCCAGAGCCAGACGGATGTCCAGCACCGGGGTCCACTGGCGGACGGCCGCCACCACAACGACGGCGACGGTGCCCAGACTGGCGCCGATGACTCCACCGGTCAGGCCGATCAGGCTGGACTCCAGCAGGAACTGGGCGGCGATGTGGCGACGGGCGGCCCCCAAGGCTCGGCGCAGGCCGATCTCGGCGACGCGTTCCATGATGGTGACCAGGGTGACGTTGGCGATCCCGACCGCGCCCACGATCAGGGAGACCAGACCGAGGATGAGGAACAGGCCGTTGACGTCGTCCTGGGCGCCGTCGCGGGCGCGTTTGGGGCTGGGCGGGGCGACCACCTGGAGTTCCCCGGTGTGGTTGGGACTGAGGGCGAGCGGGGCTTGGCGGGCGATCAGCTCGGCGGCGCCCAGCTGGGTGCCGACCAGAACACGGGTGACGTTCTTCAGGCCGAAGTCGGGGCCGAGGGTGGGCGGCACCAGGACCGCGCTGGCGAGGATCTGCTCGCGCTGCAGGCCGCCGATGATGCCGATGACGGTATAAGCGCGGTCGTTGATGAACACCGCCGGCGCGTGGTCCAGCCGGGTGATGCCGAGCATGGCAGCGGCCTGCTCACCCAGCACGACGACGCGGTCGCCTCGGGTGAGGTGGCCCGCGTCGTAGAAGCGGCCGGTCAGCAGTCTGCCGCGAGTGGTGGCCGGCAGGTCCGGGGTGGCCGCGACGACGGCGAGCGTCTGCCCGGTCACCTGGGTCGGGTCGAGCAGGTTGTTGGCGGTCACCACGAGGTTGGAGCTCTTGTCGCTCTGCGCCAGCGCCGTAGCCGACACCACGCCGCGCAGCCTCCGCAGTTCCGCGGCGGCCTCCCACGACACCAGGGCCTGGCGGCTGTTCTGCGGCACCTCGACGGTGACGCTGGTGGCCAGCAGTTCATCGAAGCGGCCGACGATCTGGTTGCCGGCGGTCGCGGCGATGCCCATGGTGACCACCAGCGTGGTGATCCCCAGGACGGTGCCCAGGGTGGTCAGGGCCGATCGGACGGGACGGGCCAGCATCCCCGCGAGGGATTCGGCCCACAGATCGCGGATGTTCATGCTCATCCCTGCTCGGTCAGGATGCCGTCACCGATGCGTACCCGGCGCTTGGCGCGGGCGCTGACCTCGTCCTCGTGGGTGATCACCAGGATGGTCAGCCCTTGGGAACGCAGCCCGTCGAACAGGTCGAGCACGGCCTCGGTGTTGCGGCTGTCGAGGTTGCCGGTGGGCTCGTCGCACAGCAACAGGGACGGCCTGGCCATCAGGGCGCGGGCGATGGCCACCCGCTGGCGTTCGCCGCCCGACAACTGGCCCGGCCGGAAACCGGCGCGGTGTCCCATGCCCACCTGCTCCAGCGCTTGCTCGGCGCGGGCCAGGCGACCGCGACGCGGGGACCGCCCGTAGACCTCGGCGAGCATCACGTTCTCCGCCACCGTCCGGTGGGAGAGCAGGTGGAAGGACTGGAAGACGAACCCGATGCGCGCGCCGCGCAGCCGGGTTCGCGCGCCGTCGCGCAGGGCGGTGGTCTCGATGCCATCCAGCCGGTACGAGCCCGAGCTCGGCCGGTCCAGCAGCCCGAGAATGTTGAGCAACGTGGACTTGCCGGACCCGGACGGGCCGATGATGGCCAGATAGTCGCCGTGGTCGACGCGCAGGGTGACATCGTCCAGCGCGCGCACCGGCGGGTCGGCGGGGAAGTCCCGGCAGACGCCGGTCAGTTCGATCACGGGCTCAGGCATCGCTCACCACGACCCGGTCGCCTTCCTTGACCGTACCGGCCTGCACGGGCGTGATCTCCACATTTCCGTCGGCGGTCAGCCCGGTGCGCACCTCGACCTCGCGGGTCCTGTCGCCGTCGAGCGCCACCCGTACCCGGGGGCGGCCGTCGGCGGAGGTGACGACGGCGGCGACCGGCACGCTCAGCACCTCCCCTTCAGTCGAGCCGACGGAGATCCGCACCGTCAGCGACGAGCCGACCAGGGCCTTGAGCCCCTTGGCGGTGTCGGGAGTGAGCAGGACCGGCACCGAGCCGGTGTCGGGCGTGTCCTTCTTCTTGTCCTCCGAGGTGACGCGGGCGGCCTCCCCGGTGGCGGTGAGCCGAGCCGGCAGCAAGGTGCCGTCGAGGGTTTCCATGGTGGCCTTCTGGTTCCGGCGCAGCAGCTTGGCCTCCTTGGCCTCCACCGAACCGGTGATCGCGAAGGCGGAGCTCGTCACGGTGGCGACCTTGGACTCGATGGTGTCGCCGGGCTTGCCCTCGGCCTTGTCGATACGGGCCGGCAGCGTCGGGAGGAAGACGACCTCGCCCGCCGGGACGCTGACGCCGTAAGTCTTGAGGAACTCGGCCAGCATGTCGCGGGCGTCGGCCAGGCCGGCGGCGCTGTTGCTGACCTTCATCCGCAGCGGGGAGACCTCCCGGGCCCGGCGCAGGCTCTGCTTGGCGGTGGCCTCGGCTTCCTTCGCGGTGCGCACCGCCTTGCGCAGCTCCTCCAGCCGCTTGTCCTGCTCATCGCGGACTTGCTCGAAGTGGTCGTCCACGGCCTTGCGGGCCTCGGACAGGGTCTGCCGGGCGTTGGCGAGCTTCATCTCCAGCAGGCGGGTGTCCGTCGAGCGGGACGGTGTGGGAGTGGGTAGCGGTGGTTCAGGTGGTGGCGGGGTGCCGGAGGGTGTGCCGGACGGCGTCGGCGAGGGCGGCGGGGTGTTGTTGTTCTGCTCCCTGGCCTCGTTCAGTTCCTTCTCGGCCGCGAGCACTGCTTCCTCGGCGGTGCGCACAGCCTGCCGCAGGCTCGTCAGCTTGGCGACCTGATCGAGGGTCATGTCCTGCCGCAGCGCCTCCCGCAGCGCCCGCTCGGCCGAGCGCAGGTCGCGGCGGGCGTTGTCGAGGCGCAGCTTCAGCGGTTGGACATCGAGGCCCTCCTCCAGCGCCTTACGGGCCTCGGCCAGCTCCGCCTGCCTGTTGCGCACGGTCTCGCGGTAGGTCTGCAGGTTCTTACGCGCCTCCATGTCAGGCTCCTGGGCCTGGTAGCCACGCTTGGCGTACCAGCGTTTCACCGCGGTGACGGTGGCCTGGTCGAAGACGCCCGAGACGGGCACCCGCACGCCCTCGCGGCGCAGCGCGCGCTGCAGTTGGCGTACGTCGTCGCCTTCGGTGCCCGGCACCAGCGGCCGGTACATCGGCAGCCGCCCGCGAAAGACGAACACCGGCCGCCCGTTGACCTGCATCAGCACGTCACCCTCACGGATCGGGCCGGTTTGGGGTGCCTTGGTGACGCGCTGGGGCGTGCCGCCGCCTCCGCCCGTACCGCCTCCGCCCGTGGCGCCGGTCACGCCGACCGTGCCGGCCAGCGTGACCGGCAGAGGGGAGCCGTAGGTGAGCGTGCCGTTGACGGTGACGGTACTGGTGAGCTTCCGCCGTTCGACCAGTGCGGTGACCAGGGACGGCTTCGGCGGACGGCGCGCGGCCAACTGGTCGGCGGGAGAGCGCAGATCCGCACCCACCGCCCAGCCGATGCCGGCGAGCGCCACCACTGTGGCCACGACACCGGCCAACACCTTGTTCCTCGAGAGACCGGCCTTCGAGACACCCGACCTGGCTGTGCCTGGACCGCCGGGTCCGCCGGGCTCCGCGGCCGGCTCACCTGCGGACGCCCTGAACTTGCGCATACTGAACTCGCTTCGATGGAATTGAGTGAGGGGTGGAAGCGGCGGGCCCTCAGGGGCTATTCCTCGACGGCCATGGGCACGCCCATGCCCGCGAACAGGCCGGCCTGCTCGTAGACGATGCTCAGCTTGGGCCGGTAGGCGGCGTAGAAATCCTTGCCGCACTCCAGGTCGTCCAGCGCGGCCTTGATCTCGCGCGCCAGGAGAGGGCGGGCCTGCTCGGGCGTGGGTTTCTCGCCGAGCTTGCTCAGCTCCCGCCCGAACGGCTCCTCGGTGCTGTTGGCGATCTCGACGGGTTGCTGGGAGCTGACCGTGAAGCCCTTGCCCTTGAGACAGTCGGCGAACTGGCCGGCCAGCTCCACCAGGCGGGCGTCGCCGTTAAGCTCGCGGTTGATCGCCTGCTTCATCATCTCGGACTGGGCCTTCATCGCCTCCCGCATGGAGGTCATCTTGCGGCCGGTGGCCTTGTTGAGCATCTCCAGCATGCACGTGTCCATCCCGGCGAAGTAGGCGTCCCGCTGCGCCTTCGACAGCCCGGCGATGACCTTCGCGTTCGGGTCGTCGCCCGGGCCCTCAACGGTCCGGGCGGCCATGCGCCCGCCCGGGTCGTTCGGGTAGACGATCGAGGCGGCCCAGCCGAAGCCGTACTTGCTCCGGTGCTTCTTCATGGCCTCGTAGTCGCCGGACATCTCCTTCTTCTGCTCTTCGGGGAGGTCCGGCGCGGACACGACAGGGTGGTAGGTGAAGCCTTTGCCCTTCATGCAGACGGCGAGCTGGGCCTGGTTCTGGCGCTGCTTGTTCTGGGGATCCACGGAAGGAGCCGCCGATGGCTGCGCCTGACCGGTCGAAGCGCAGCCGGTCATGGCGGCCAGCAGGGCCGCGCCGGCCACCACGGTTGCGAGCGATCTGCGGGATCGAATCATGGGGGCCTCTCGTCGGTTACAAGGGGATGAGCGGGACAGCACGAAGCGACACCGCGGCGCAACCGTGCGATCAGGCCCGCTCATCGGAGTTCGTCTATCGGGGTTGGTCTCGCGGTACTGGGCCGCGAGCCGGTTCACTTTCTCCAGGGCTTGCTGAAGCGAACCTGAACGCGCCTGAAGCGCGATGCACGGATCGAGGGCAGCGAGCGACGTACGCCCTCGACCGGTGACCGCTCCCGGTCACACCGTACGGCCGGCGGTGACGTGGTGGGTGGCGAAGGCCACCTGGCCCAGCGCCACGGTCAGCGTTTCGGCCGGCTGGGCGGGCAGATCGCGAGAGCGCCAGGCGATGTAGCCGTCCGGCCGGACAAGGGTCGCGCCGTCCTGGGAGAGCCCGAAGGCGCGGAGGAACTCTTCCGGCTCGTGCGGTTGGAGCCGGCCGCCGATCCGTTGGCAGTCCACTGTGACGCCGGTCCACTCGGCGGCCTGCTCGGCCGCGGCGGCCCAGTGGTCGTTCTCGGCGAGCAGGACCCACCCGCGCTGGAACAGGTCCAGTGTGGATAGACGCTCGCCGTCCCGGCTCAGCCACAGGTGTGGCGCACGGGTCCCGGGCTGCCCGGCCCACTGCTCGGGCCGGGCCGCGGGCGGCAGTTCGTCGCCGGCCGTGAGCACCGCGGCCGATCTGTACAACTGCCCGAACTCCATTGCGTCGTCGTCAATGATCGGTATGTCGTCAGTGGAAGCCCCTGCGTGCCGGCGGTAGTCGGCGCGGGCGAATATCTGCTGGTGGCGCAGCCATGCGATCGGGCGTCGCTCGGCGTCGTAGGTGTCGAGCAGTTGGGGCGTCGACTCGCCCGACAGGACCGAGGACAGTTTCCAGGCGAGATTGTGGACGTCGTCGATGCCGGTGTTGGCGCCGTAGCCGCCGCGGGATGGGGGCAGGGTGTGCGCCGCGTCCCCGGCGAGGAAGACCCGGCCGGATGCGAAACGGTCCGCGACCAGGGCGCTGAGCTCCCAGCGGCCGGTGTTGACGAGCTCGATCTCCAGGTCTGTCCGGCCGATCGCCTGGAACACCATGGTCCTCAGCGTGTCCTGGTCGCGTTCCTGGTCGTCGGCGAATATCAGTACCCAGCGGCCGTCGCCGTAAGTGGTGAGAAACGCTTGGAGTCCTGGCTGGTCGATCTCGAACTGCCTGACTCCCTCCTGGAGATACTCCTCAAGCGGGGCCTTGAACAACACGCTGCGCGAGGTGCTGAGATGGCCGCGGCCGGTGCGGCCGACCCCCAACGCCTCCCGGATGGGACTGCGGTTGCCGTCGGCCGCGATCAGGTAGTCCGACCGCACCGCGTGTTCGACGCCATCCCTGGTACGGAGCACGGCCAGCACCCCTTCGCCGTCCTGGTGCCAGGACAGCAGTTCGGTGCCGAACCTGATATCGGCCCCGAGTTCGACGGCCTTGTCGCGAAGTATGGGTTCGAGCCGGTCCTGGGCGATCGCCGCGCCTGTGTGCGGCGAGTATTCGATCCTGGGTCTGTCACTGCTCTGGGGCGTCCACGAGGACTCCTCGAACCACTGTCCGGCCAGGCTGTGCACTCGAGCCCGGCGCAGCTGGGAGCCGGGCGGTACCTGCGGGACATGCGAGCCCAATCCGACCGCTCGAAAGAGCTCCATCGTCCGGGGTGTGTAGCCGACCGCGCGTGGATGCGGCGAGCTTGCGGCATGGCGCTCGACCACCATTGCGGGAACTCCGCACCAGGACAGGAACACCACCGCCGACAGGCCTACCAGCCCACCGCCGACGACCAGCACCGATGTCGACTCCATCCGCGTGACTCCCATCTATACACTGTATTTTTCAATACACTGTATCGTAGAATGCGTTGTATCGTTGGGTTGGATTTCGCAGACCAACGGAAGATGAGGCGCGATGACGGCACGATCTGAGCCCGGCAGTGGCGAGCCCCGGCTCGTCTGGGAGCGGCCCGAGCCGCCGAGCCGACCGGCACCCAGCCCGCTGAGCAGAGACCGCATCGTCCTCGCCGCCATCGAGCTGGCCGACACCGACGGTTTGGAATCGGTTTCCCTGCGCAAGGTCGCCGCCGCACTCGACGCCGGGCCGATGCGGCTGTACGGCTACCTGTCCACCAAGGACGAACTGCTCGACCTGATGGTCGATGCCGTGTACGGCGAGATCACCCCGCCCGAACCATCCGGCCATGACTGGCGCGCAGCCCTGCGAACGCTCGCGCACCGCACCAGGCAGGCTGCCCGCCGACACGAATGGTTCGCAGACCTGCTCGGCGGCCGGCCGCACATCGGCCCCAACGCACTGGCCTGCCTCGAAGCATCACTGGCCGCGCTGGACAACGCACCTGGCTTCGACCACATCGACACCGTCATGCAGGCCGTCGGCACGGTAAACGCCTACGTCATCGGCGCGATCCGCAGCGAGATCACCGAACTGCGCGCCGAACGCGCCACCGGCATGAACGAGCGGCAGTGGCAAACCACCTCCGCCCCGTACGTGAGCCGGATGCTGGCCACCGGCCGCTACCCGACACTTGTCAAAGTCATCCAGGACGCCACCCATCCCGACACGGACACCACCTTCGACGCCGGCCTCGACTATGTACTCGACGGCATCGCCACACGCCTGACCCGCTGACCGCGCGTATCGGCGGACCACACAAAGCCGCCCGGATCCGCTACCAGGGCCTCGCGGCCGTCGCCGCGACGCCCGGGGCAGCCCCGACCTTCGCGCACTGGATGCGCCGCTCCCGATGGAATGCCCGAGCCTGACGCCGCGGTGAAACCTTCGAGTGCGGTGTGTCCTCGGCGATGGTCGTCCATGTGCGGACAGGCGGTGAAGGCGTCGCGCCGCCGTTTGTCGGGGCCGAACAAAACCCACCTTTCTCCTTGTCCGACACGCACAGACCGTTCTCATGCCGCACCGGCGATGCTCATGTCGCGCGAGCGACGCGCACAGCAGGCAGACGATGTCGGAGCGGAGAAGTGGTCATGGGCATCGATGGTGGGCCGCGCACGGCGGTGGTGATCGGCGCCGGCGTGGTGGGACTGTCCACCGCGTGGTTCCTGCAGGAGCGCGGCGTGGACGTCACCGTGGTCGACCGCCACGGGGTGGCCGCGGGCGCGTCATGGGGCAACGCGGGCTGGCTCTCACCGGGGCTGGCCATCCCGCTGAACGAGCCCGGGGTCCTGCGGTACGGCCTGCGCTCCCTGCTCGACCGGAGTGCCCCGTTGCACGTGCCGGCCACCCCGGACGTGAAGCTGTGGTCCTTCCTCACCCGCTTCGCCATGAACTGCACCTGGCAGTCCTGGGGCCGTGCCGTACAGGCCAATCTCCCGTTCAACGAGGAATGCCTCGAAGCCTTCGACGTGCTCACCTCCAACGGCGTCGAGGCTTCCACGGTCGAAGCCCCGATCATGGCCGCGTTCGAGAGCCCCCGCCAGGCCGTGGGGCTCCTCCACGAACTCCGGCGCATCAACGAGTCCGGGCTGGAGATCCGGTACACCGCGTTCGACGGCGACGGCCTGAGCGAGCAGATACCGCAGCTCTCCTCCCGCGTCCGGGCCGCGATCCGGCTGGACGGGCAGCGCTACGTCGACCCCGGGCAGTTCACCCAGTCGCTGGCCCGCGCCGTCGTCGCCCGCGGCGGCACGATCCGGTCCGGCTTCCGGGTGACCGGCGTGCATCCCGGCTCCGGCGGGCTCTCCGTCCGGTCGGCGGAGGGAGACTCCGTCAAGGCCGACGCCGTCGTCCTGTCCACCGGAGCCTGGCTGAACGAGCTCGGCGAGGCGTGGGGGGTTCGCGTACCGGTGCGTGCCGGGCGCGGCTACTCCTTCACCGTGCCGACCGAGCGGCCCGTGCCCGGACCGGTCTACCTGCCCGCCGTACGCGTGGCCTGCACGCCGTACCAGGGCAAGCTGCGCGTCGCGGGCACGATGGAGTTCCGTGACGCCGACGCCCCCCTGTATCACCGGCGCGTCGAGGCGATCATCGCGTCCGCCCGGCCGCTGCTCACCGGTGTCTCCTGGGAGGAGCGCACCGAAACCTGGGTGGGCCCTCGCCCCGTCACGCCCGACGGCCGGCCCCTCATCGGAGCCACTCACGCCCCCGGAAGGTTCGTCGCCGGCGGGCACGGCATGTGGGGGCTCACCCACGGGCCGGTCACCGGACGCCTGCTCGCCGAGCAGATCACCACCGGAAAGCGGCCCGAGGTCCTGCGGGACTTCGACCCCACGCGCTGACGCCCGGCACCCGGGCATCCCGGCGGCCTGGTCCCCGCCGCGCCGGCCCGCGGCCGCGTGGCGGGGGCTCCACCGCCGGCGGGCCGGTGAGCGGCCGCCGGCGGGCGGATGCGAGCGCGGCTGTCAGCGGGTCGAGCGGAAGGGCACGGCGATCGAGGTCAGGGCGCGGTTGACCGCCGCGGTGTACCGGTAGAACGCCGCGGTGCGGTTGGCCGGGTTCTCGATCCAGGAGCGGGCGAGGCTTCCCTTCTTGAAGAACTGCCGGCGCTGGCCCGTGGAGATCTCGAGCTGGACGCCCTCGCCCCTGCGGTTTTTGTTGGCGATGTTGCGCGGACTGTCCCCGTCGATCTCCCCGGGCGTCGAGTCGGCGACCGTGAACCCGGCGGCGCGAAGCTTCGCGGTGACCCGCTTGATCAGCGTGGCGTCACGGCCTCCCACGTATGTGGTCGCCTCGTCGCCGGACGCGCCGTGCCAGGAGACGGTGTAGCGGACGCGGGCGACCAGGTTGACCCCCTTCGGCTCGTCGAAGTGGGTGGAGGTCAGGTGCAGGCCGGAGTTGCCGGAGACCTTGATGCCCTCGAAGGAGTAGAAGGCATGGTTTCCGGTCCTCGCCGCGTGGTCCGCGAGCTGCGTGGTCGGGGCCTCGATGGCGCCGCCGTGGATGGCGATGTGCGCCACCTGCGCCCCTCGGGGAAATCGCTGGACCAGGCGGTAGTCCTTACCCTGGACCTCATGCGCCGCGAGCTCGGCGTAGTTGTCGTATTTGTCGGCCGCCTGCGCCGGTGCCACACCGGCGAACAGACCGGCGACGACTCCGAGGACGAGCATGGCTTTCTTCACCGGTCACCCCTTGGGACGATCTTGGGAAAACACCGGCCAAAGCTTACTCTTCTCCCCACGGCCCGACCTTCCGTCCCGGCCGGCGGATCGTGATCAGCCCTCCGCGATCCGGCGCAGCAGGGGCGTCAGCCGGTAGGGGACGAGGTCGCGCATCACCAGCGAGGTGTTGGTCCGCTCGACACCCGGGCTGGCCAGGATCTTTCCGGCGATGCCGTACAGGTGATCCGCGTCGGTGGCGACCACGTGGACCAGCAGGTCCGTGGGGCCCGTGAGACCGTGCACCTCGAGCACCTCGGGAATGGCGACGAGCGCCTCGCTGACCTCGGCGAGCCTGCTCTGGGTCACCTGGACGACGATGAAGGCCTTCAGGGGGTAGCCGAGCGCCTCGGGATCGACGCGCCGCTCGAACGGTGCCAGCGCGCCTTGGCGGTCCAGCTTCGCCAGTCTGGCCTGCACGGTGTTGCGGGACAGGCCGATCTGCTCGGCCAGGGCGATGGTGGTGGCCCTCGGGTGCTCGTTCAGGGCGAGGATCAATCGGGCGTCGATGGCGTCGATGGTCTGGTCGCTTCGCATAATGCTTGCCTTCCGCCACGGCAACACACTGCAAATTGTGCATTCTGCTCAATCCTATCGGCCGAGCTTGTGCATATGCGCTGAGTCTGATGGCATTTCTGCATCTGCTGCACGCCCGGGGCTGGAAGCCTGCGGTTGACGATACGAGGCGAAAGATGACCGGCTCACCCTCCCCAACCCTTCCCGACACCGATCGGCTCGCGGTCCTGCGCGAGGTCGAGCGCCGTGTCCTGTGGCTGTCGACCATGATCGTGCATCATGCGAACCGGGTGCGCCCGAACCCGTCGGGGCTGAAGGTGGGCGGGCACCAGGCGTCGTCCGCGTCAATGGTGTCGATCATGACGGCGCTGTGGTTCCAGCACCTGCGCCAGGAGGATCGGGTGTCGGTGAAGCCGCACGCCTCCCCCGTGCTGCACGCGATCAACTACCTGCTCGGCGAGCTGGACCCCGCGCGCCTGACGACGCTGCGCGAGTTCGGCGGGCTCCAGAGCTACCCGAGCCGGGCCAAGGATCCGGACCCGGTGGACTACTCCACGGGCTCGGTGGGCATCGGCGCGACCGCCCCGATCTGGGCCGCGATCGCCCGCCGCTACGTCGAGGGCGGAGCCTCCGGCGGCCGTCAGTACTCGCTGCTCGGCGACGCCGAGCTGGACGAGGGTGCGGTGTGGGAGGCGATCATGGACCCCGCCGTCGCCGAGCTGGGCGAGATCGTGTGGATCGTCGACCTGAACCGGCAGTCGCTGGACCGGGTGGTGCCCGACATCGCGGCCGGCCGGCTTGAGGGGATGTTCGCAGCGGCCGGGTGGCAGGTGATCACCGCGAAGTACGGGCGGCTGCTGACGGAGCTGTTCGCCCGTCCCGGCGGCGCCGAGCTGCGTGCCCGCATCGACGCCATGCCCAACCCGGAGTACCAGCGGCTCCTGCGCTGCACGGCCGCCCAGCTGCGCGAGCGCCTGCCCGGGTCGGGCGAAGGGGCCGCGGCGATCGCCGGCCTCCTCGCCGGCCTCGACGACGCCACGCTGGTCGAGGCCGTCGGGAACCTGGGCGGGCACGATCTGGGAACGCTGAACGAGGCGTTCGAGGCCATCGACGACTCGCGCCCGACGGTTGTCTTCGCCTACACGATCAAGGGGAACGGCCTGCCGACCAGGGGTCACCCGCAGAACCACTCGTCCCTGCTGACCCCGCAGCAGATGCGGGAGCTCGCCGGCCTGCTGGGCACCGACCTCGACGACCCCTGGGCCGCCTTTCCCGGGCACAGCCCGGCGGCCGAGCTGTGCGACCGTACGGCACGGCGGCTGCGGCGCGACGCCTGGCCGGTGCGGAACCCGCCGGAGCTGCCTGCCGACATCGGCCGGACCCCCTCGGGAGTCGCCACCACCCAGGCGGCGCTGGGCAGGGTGCTGCTCGACCTCACGCGCGAGGCACCTGACGCCGCCCGCCGGGTCGTGACGGTCAGCCCGGACGTCAGTTCCAGCACCAACCTCGGCGGCTGGGTGAACAAGGTCGGCGTGTGGTCGGCGCGCGAGCGGGTCAACTGGTTCGCCGACGACGCCGAGACGATCCTGCACTGGCATGAGAAACCGACCGGCCAGCACATCGAGCTCGGCATAGCGGAGACCAACCTGGTCGGCCTGCTCGGCGAGCTCGGCGCGACGTGGAGCCGCTGGGGGCAGCCGCTGCTGCCGATCGGGGTGGTGTACGACCCCTTCGTCGGACGCGCCCTCGAACCCTGGTCGTTCGGGATCTACGCGGGCGGCCAGTCGATCCTGGTCGGCACGCCCTCGGGAGTGACGCTCGCGCCCGAGGGCGGGGCCCACCAGTCGATCGTCACCCCGTCGATCGGCATCGAGCAGCCGGGCTGCGTCTTCTACGAGCCCGCGTTCGCGATCGACGTCGAGTGGACGCTCCTCGCCAGCCTCGCCCAGCTCGGCAAGCCCTCCGGCAGCTCGGCCTACCTGCGCCTGTCCACTCGCCCTGTCGATCAGACGCTGGCGGCCGTACCCGCCGATCCCGCCGCGCGGGAACGCCGCCGTCGCCAGGTCGTCGCCGGCGCCTACCGGCTGCGCCGCACCGACAAGCCGGTCGCCACCATCGCCGCCATGGGCGCGATGCTGCCCGAGGCCCTCGCCGCGGCCGACCGGCTCGGCCAGGTCGGCGTCGCCACCGACGTCGTGTGCGTGACCAGCCCGGACCTGCTCTTCCGGGCCCTGCAGGCACGCCAGGGACGCGCCGAAGGCGCCACCTGGATCCTCGACCAGGCATTCCCCTCGTCGCGCGCGACTCCCCTGGTCACCGTGCTCGACGGGCACCCGCACACGCTCGCGTTCCTGGCGACCGTCCATCAGACGCCCAGCACCGCGCTCGGTGTCACCCGGTTCGGCCAGTCGGGTTCCATCGAGGACGTCTACCGCCACCACGGGATCGACACCGACAGCATCGTGCGTGCCGTACTCGACCTGACCGAGTAGAACCGGGAAGAAGACGGCTCGTAGAACCGGGGAGAGGCCGACTCGTAGGGCCGGGAGAGGACGGCTCGCCCACCGCACGCCGGGGGCGGGCATCCGGCCCGGTGCCACCCGTGCCGAGCCGATCCATCGCCCGTGATCGCCTGGGACAATCCCTCCCATGACACAGGATTCAACGCACGGCCTGCAGAGCAAGGGCGAGGAGCTCGTCGCCGCCGCGCACGCCGGAGACCGGGAGACGGCACGCCGCCTCACCAGCGCGTTCGTCTTCGGCGGGCATATCGACGAGGGCATCCCGTACTGGGAGCGGGCGGCAGCGGCCGGAGACGCCTTCTCCGCCTTCACCCTCGCCCGCTACCGCAAGATCCGCGGAGACCGGACCGCCGCCGAACGGCTCTACCGCGGCGCCGCGGAGACCGACGCCGGCTGCGCGTACGGACTCGGCGTCCTGCTCAAGGAGAACGCCGACCCCGAGGCCGCCCGCTGGTTCCGGCGCGGCTGGGAGCTGGGCGGTCTCGACTGCAAGATCGAGCTCGGCAAGCTCCTCGCCTATGAGGGAAGGCTCGACGAGGCGCCGAAGTTCCTGATGAGCGATGTCGACCTCGGTGACATCGCCGTCTTCCGCTGGGTGGAGCTCTTCGAGGGGATACGCGACGACTTCGACCTGGTCGCCGCCGACCTCGCGGCTGCCGAGGAGGAGGGCGACCCGGAGGCCGCGGCCGACGCGCTGTATCCGCTGTCCGAGATGGAAAACCACTTCCGCGACTATCCGGGCCTGCTCGACGAGGCCGAGGGCTACTACCGCAGAGCCGCCGCCCTCGGCAGCGCGACCGCGCTCGTCAACCACGCGATCCGCGTCGAGGAGGTACGGACCCGGGACCGCTGGCCCGAGGCCCGCGAGCTTCTTCTGCGCGCCCACGAGCGGGGCTACGCCGGCGCCGCCTACGTGCTCGGTGTTCTCCACGAGCAGCGCGGCGACCTGGCCGAGGCCGAGCGCTGGTACACGGACGCGGCCACCGCCGGCCACATGTCCGCCCAGTGGAACCTCGGCAACCTGTGCAGGCGGCAACGCCGGCTCGACGAGGCCGAGCTGTGGTTCCGCAAGGCCGAGGAGAACGGCGACGACGTGGCGGACCAGCTCGCCTCCGTCACCCGGCTGCGCGAGGAGGGCGACGTCCCGCCCGACAGGGACCTGCGCCGCCTGCCTGAGCTGCGCGAGCGCGCCGAGGCCGGGGACGTGCGGGCCGGATACGCCTACGGGCGGATGCTGCACGACTGGGGCGGTGCCTCCGCCCGCCACATGACCGCCTGGTTCAGGCCCGCGGCCGAGGCGGGCGACGCGGAAGCCGCCTTCGAGCTCGGTGAGCTCCACAAGGAGCTGCGGGAGCCCGAAGCGCGCGACTTCTGGCACCGCCGCGCCGCCGAGCTCGGCCACCACGAGGCCTGTTACGTCATGGGGCTGCTCTCCGACCATCACAAGGACTGGCAGGAGTCCGAGCGCTGGTACCTGCGCTCGGCCGAGAACGGCGGAGGCCTGGCCTCGATGTTCGCGGGCAAGCTGAAGGCCCAGCGCGGCGCGTACGCGGAGGCGGAGCCGCTGCTGCGGCAGGCCTGGGAGAAGGGGCGCGAGCGCCCGTACGGCGTCGAGGCCGCGGGCTACTACGGCATGGTGCTGCACCGCCTCGGCCGGTCCGCCGAGGCGGTGCCGCCGCTGCGGACCGCCGCCGAGCGCTGGCCCGAGGTCAGGCGGCGCTACGACCCGGACGACCTGGAGCTGCTCACCAGGATGGTGGATCCGGCGAAGGAACTCGCCGAGGCGGAGGCCGCCTCGGCCGCCGGAACGGCTTGAGGCCGGCGCGACGGGCATGTTGCCTCGCGCCGGTCAGGCAACCCGGCGCGAGGCACATAAATACACAAAGGCCGTACGGCACCCTGTATAGGGCGAATATTTACAAGCTCCCCATAAAACGCGCACCCGCTTGTTCCCGCCTTGGATTTCATCGCATTCGCCCATATCTTGCTTTATATTCGCAATAAAGCCGACTTAACGTTGTTTGACAGATTTTCTTGATGGCGAACGCGTTGGACATCCCGCGATTGACCCCGAAGGTGGGCGCATGACCAGTATGTACTCGCACGCAGGCGGCGACGAGGCGTTGCACCGGCTCGAAGAGATCTTCTACGCGAAGCTTCTCGGCGACCCCCTGCTCAAACAGCTGTTTCCCGAGCGCCGCGCCACCCACGTCGATCACCTGACCTGGTTCACCGCCGAATCCTTCGGCGGCCCCGACCGCTTCACTCGCGAGCTGGGCTTCGACCACCTCATCCGGGTGCACCGCCATCTCGACATCTCCGACGAGCAACGTGAGCGTTTCGTGGAGCTGTACATGGAGGCCTTCGACGAGGCGGGGCTGCCCGGCGACGAGCCGTTCCGAGAGGCGGTGCGCGAACATCTGGAGTTCGGCTCGCGGGTGGCCCAGCAGAACTCCCGCGCGGCCACCGACGACGAGCTCCACCCGCTGCGCGACGTCCCGCTGTGGACATGGAAGGATCCCGACCAGCCCGGCTCATAGCACGGCCGTATCTCAACGACATAGACGCGCATCCCGCGCGCCGGCGCCGGAAAGCGTGGTTGTGCACCGGTGAGAATGATTTCCTTGCCGGCCAGCCAGCGGGATTCCGCGCTTTCGGCCGCGACGGTACGGCGCGCCGTACAGGTGGAGGAGGAATTGGTGTTGAGTGACCTGCTCGCCGACCTGGCCACCGACCGACGGCGATTACCCTGTCGAAGCCGGGGCCTCACCCCCGTACGGTAAAGGTCGGCCGGGTGTCTTCCCCGGCCTCGTAGGTCAGGTGGGTGGCCGGGCGCACCTTCGCAATCAGCGGAGCGCTCGGCCCTGCTGGCCCTCGCCCATCTGCGCGACCGGTATCGCGATGTACATTTCATAAAGTACGCACCTGACGACAACCGCGGAGCTGGCGCCAGTGAGGCCTCCGGAGAGCGAGTTCGTCGATCGGATGGGACTGGTCATGGAGCGTCTGGGCGGGACGCGCGCGATGGGCCGCCCATACGTGTGGCTCATGATCTGTGACCCGCCCGACCGGTCCCTCACCGACCTGGCACTGGAGCTCGGCGTGAGCAGAAGGAGAGGCGATGGCCGACATCGTCGAGCGGTACGACATCCCGAAGCAACACTTCTGGCTGCACGGGCCCCGATCGGGCCCGCCCGTCGAGTTCGACGCCCAAGCCGGGATGTGGAACGTCTACGGCTATCCGGAGATGCAGGAGGTCCTCGGCGACCCCGCGACCTTCTCCTCCGACACGATGCGCGTAATCCCCGAAGGCATGATGCCGGCCGAGGACTTCTCGCTGGAGGGCTTCATCACCCAGATCGACCCGCCGGAGCACGGCAAGCTGCGCAAGCTGGTCAGCAGCGCGTTCACCCGCAAGGTCGTCGCGGATCTCGAACCGCGGATCGCCGCGATCACCCACGAACTGCTCGACGCGGCGCGGGAGCGCGAGCGGTTCGAGCTGGTGAGCGATCTGGCCTATCCGCTGCCGGTCATCGTCATCGCCGAACTGCTGGGAGTACCCAGCAGTGACCGCGCCCTGTTCAAGCAGTGGGCGGACGCGCTGTTCCAGCGTGACGCCAAGGTCTCGCTCAACCAGTCCGCCGAGGAACGGAACGCCGCCCTCGAAGCCACGATGAAGCCGTGGCGGGAAATGAGCGCCTATCTCGCCGGCCACGCCGCCGAACGCCGCCGGCAGCCGCGCGCCGACCTGCTCACCAGGCTGGTCGCGGCCGAAGTGGACGGCGAGCGCCTGCCCGACGAGCAGGTGGTCAACTTCGCGATCGTGCTCCTGCTGGCCGGGCACATCACCACAACGATGCTGCTCGGCAACACGGTGTTGTGCCTGGACGCCTTCCCCGCCCAGCAGGACAGGGTACGCGCCGACCGCGCCTCGATCCCGGCCGTCATCGAGGAGTCGCTCCGGCTCCTCACCCCGTTCGCCGCCCTCGGCCGCGCCACCATGCGCGAGGTCGAGCTCGGCGGCGTGACGATACCAGCCGATCAGATGGTCATGTGCTGGCTCGCGGCGGCCAACCGGGATCCCCGGCAGTTCCCCGGCGCCGAGGTGTTCGATCCCGATCGCGACCCGAGCCCGCATCTCGCATTCGGCCGCGGCATCCACTTCTGCCTGGGCGCCCCCTTGGCCCGGTTGGAGGGGCGGGTCGCGCTGAACATCCTGCTCGACCGGTTCGATCCCCTGCGCACCGATCCGGACGACCCCGTGCAGTTCATCCCCGCACCGACCCTGACCGGGGTGCGCCGCCTTCCACTCCTGTAGAAGCGCGGGTCGCGGATCCTCAGCCCGATTCATCCCCCGGTCCCAACGGGACGAGCCGATGTTGGCCGACCGGACAGATCCGCGCCCGCCGCGCTTCGCCATGCTGGAGCGATGCGCCGATCAGGAAATGAAGATCCCGCCGCAGCCGCGATGGTCGCCGACATCGATCGGCTCGTGCGCTGCGAGTCCCCGTCCGAGGACCTGGCCGCAGTCGCCCGCAGCGCGGAGGCGGTCGCCGAAGTCGGCGCCCGGCTCCTGGGCGCGGAGGCGGAGCGGGTGGTGGTGGACGGCCGCACCCACGTGCGCTGGCGGTTCGGCGGCGAGCCCCGAGTGCTGCTGCTCGGGCACCACGACACGGTGTGGCCGGTCGGCTCGCTGCGGACGCATCCCTTCGAGGTCCGCGACGGGCTGCTGCGCGGGCCCGGGTGCTTCGACATGAAGGCCGGGCTGGTGATGGCCTTCCACGCGCTGGCGGCGCTGGACGACCTGGACGGCCTGACCCTGCTCGTCACCGGCGACGAGGAAACCGGGTCCCTTTCCTCGCGCGAGCTCATCGAGGACGAGGCCCGGGGGTGCGCCGCCGCGCTGGTCCTGGAGGCCGCCGGGCCCGGCGGAGCCCTGAAGACCGCACGCAAGGGCGTCTCGCGCTACGAGGTGCTGGTGCGGGGACGGGCCGCGCACGCGGGACTGGAGCCGGAGCGCGGCGTCAACGCCTCGGTGGAACTGGCCCGCCAGGTCGTGGCCGTGGCCGGGCTGGGCGACCCCGCGCTGGGCACGACCGTCACGCCGACCCGCCTGGAGGCGGGCACCACGGTGAACACCGTGCCCGGGTCGGCGCGTTTCGAGGTCGACGCCCGGATTTGGGAGGCCGCCGAGCAGATCCGCGTCCACACCGCGATGCTGGGCCTGCGGCCCGCGCTGGAAGGCGCCGAGCTGGAGATCAGGGGCGGCCCGAACCGGCCGCCGCTTCCGGCCGCGGCGTCGGCGGACCTGTTCGAGCGGGCCCGCCGGCTCGCGGCGGCGCTCGGGCTCGGCCCGCTCGCCTCGCTCGCCGTCGGCGGCGCCTCCGACGGGAACTTCACCGCGGGAGTGGGCACGCCGACCCTCGACGGGCTGGGCGCGGTCGGCGGCGGGGCGCACGCCGACGACGAGCACGTGGTCGTGGCGGAACTGCCGGGGCGGACGCGACTGCTCACGGCCCTGGTCGCCGAGCTGCTCTCGGCGCGGGGTTGTCCGCCCGGACGAACCGGGGCCCGTCCTCCCGTGCTCGCCGACCAGCTACAGGGCCTGACCGGCTGGAACCATGACCGGCGTGACTGATCTCATCCGCGACCGTCACGGGTCCCGGCCCGTCGACTTGGCGTACGCCGCAGCCGAGGCGGCCGCGCGCAGCGCGGGCATCGACATCCGCCCTCTGGACAGCGTCGCCGAGCTTGAGGCCGTCCGCCGCCTGTACGAGCACATCTGGCGTACCGGTGAGAACAACCCGCCGGTGACGGCCGACCTGCTGCGGGCGATGGCGAAGGCGGGCAGCTACGTCAGCGGCGCCTTCGATGGCGACGAGCTGGTGGGCGCCTGCTTCGGTTTCTTCTCCCCGCCCGCGCGCGAGGCCCTGCACAGTCACATCGCCGGGGTGCTGGCGCGCGTGCAGGGACGCAACGTCGGCTTCGCGCTGAAGCTGCACCAGCGCGCCTGGGCCATGGCGCGTGGCGTCGGAGAGGTCTGCTGGACCTACGACCCGCTGATCCGGCGCAACGCCTACTTCAACATCACCAAGCTGGCCGCCGACCCGGACGAGTACCTCCCGAACTTCTACGGCCCGATGGACGACGACATCAACCGCAGCGACGACACCGACCGGGTGCTGGTGCGGTGGCGGCTGGAGTCGCCCGCCGCCGTGGCGGCCTGCGCGGGCGTGCCCAGGCCGGCCGACGCGGCCTCCGCCCGCGCGGCGGGGGCGGCCGTGGCGCTGGACGTCTCGCCCAGGGGCGGACCGGTCGCCGGCCGCACCGGCACGCGCACCGTGCTGGTCGGCGTCCCCGGGGACGTCGAGGCCATGCGCGAGTACGACCCGGGGCTGGCCGCGCAGTGGCGTACGGCGCTGCGGGACGTGCTTGGTGAGCTGCTCGCCGAGGGCGCGCGGGTGCGCGGTTTCGACCGCGCGGGCTGGTACATCGTGGACAGGCGGGAGTCGCTGTGAAACTCATCGGGGTAGAGATCCGCACCATCCGGGTGCCACTCGTGTCGCCCTTCCGTACGTCGTTCGGGACGGAGACCGTACGGGAGGCGCTGGTGCTGCGCGCCGTCACCGGCGAGGCCGAGGGGTGGGGCGAGTGCGGCGCGGGGATCGCGCCGCTGTACTCCTCGGAGTACACGCACGCCTCGGCCGACGTGCTGAGCCGCTACCTGATCCCGGCGCTGGCCGGGGTGGCCGACCTGGACGCGCACCGGGTCGCCCCGGTGCTGGCCGGGTTCAAGGGCCACCGGATGGCCAAGGCCGCGCTGGAGACGGCGGTGCTGGACGCCGAGCTGCGCGCGGCCGGGGTCTCGTTCGGCCGGGCCCTCGGCGCAGTCCGCGAGAGCGTGCCGTGCGGGGTGTCCGTGGGGATCACCGGGTCGATCCCCGAACTGCTCGACACCGTGGCCGGCTACCTGGAGGCGGGCTACCTGCGGATCAAGCTGAAGATCGAGCCCGGCTGGGACGTCGAGCCGGTCCGCGCGGTGCGTGAGCGCTTCGGCGACATCCTGCTGCAGGTGGACGCCAACACCGCCTACGGGCGCGGCGACGCGCGGCACCTGGCCGGGCTCGACCCGTTCGGGCTGCTCCTGCTGGAGCAGCCGCTGGCGGAGGACGACCTGCTCGGGCACGCGGAGCTCGCCGGGCGGATCAGCACGCCGATCTGCCTTGACGAGTCGATCGTCTCGGCTCGCGCCGCCGCAGACGCCATCGCGATGGGTGCCTGCCAGGTGGTCAACATCAAGCCGGGCCGGGTGGGCGGATACCTGGAGGCCAGGCGGATCCACGACGTCTGCGCGGCGCACGGCGTGCCGGTGTGGTGCGGCGGCATGCTGGAGACGGGGCTGGGCCGTGCCGCCAACGTGGCGCTCGCCGCGCTGCCCGGGTTCACCCTGCCCGGCGACACCTCGGCGTCCGAGCGCTACTACCGGACCGACCTCACGCCGCCGTTCGTCCTGGAGGACGGGCACCTCGCGGTGCCGACCGGCCCGGGGCTGGGCGTCGCCCCGATCCCCGAGATCCTGGACGAGGTGACGGTCGCAACGGAGTGGGTACCCCTCCCCTGAGACCTGTCCGGCCCGACGAACCGGGTAGCATCCTTTCGTCATGCAGAACGAATGCCGACCTACACGCGCTGCGCTAGCTTCGGGCGCGTGCTTGTCCCCGTGACCAGCCTCCCGCGGGCCAGCCTCGCCCGTGTCCTGGAGGAACTCGGCTCTACCCTGCTCGACGTCGTCTGCGGCGACGTCGAGCAGGCCGGCGACGTCGGCGGCGTCGTCATCTACGACTCGCTCGACGAGCCCGAGCTGCCGAGCCGCGCGCTGGTGTTCGGCGTCGGCCTGCACGACCCGGCCGACCTCGCCCGGGTGGTGACCCAGCTCGGCCGGCACGACGCCGTCGGCCTCGTGGTCCGTGCGCCGGTCGTGCCCGACGACGATCTGGTCGCGGCGGCGCGCGAGGCGGGGGTGACGGTCCTGTCCTTTGCGCGCGGCGCGTCATGGACACACCTGGCGGGGATGATCCGGTCGCTGACCGCCGAGGGCGGCGGGCTGGACGACGCGGACGCGTACACGGTCGGCCGGATCAGGTCCGGCGACCTGTTCGCGGTCGCCAATGCCATCGCCGCGCTGCTCGACGCGCCCGTCACCATCGAGGACCGCAACTCGCGGCTGCTGGCCTTCTCCAGCCGGCAGGAGGAGGCCGACCGCTCGCGTGTCCAGACGATCCTGGGCCGCCAGGTCCCGGAGCACTACACGCGCATCCTGGAGGAGCGCGGGGTGTTCCAGGCGATCTACCGCAGCGACCGGCCGGTCTACGTGACACCCCTCCCCGAGCCGGTCGACCCGTCGCTGCCGCCGGAGCTGCCCCGGGCGGCGATCGCGGTGCGGGCCGGGGACGAGATCCTCGGCACGATCTGGGTGGTCGTCCCCGAACCTTTGGACGAGGAGCGCAGCGAGGCGCTGTACGAGGCGTCCAAACTGGTCGCGATGCACATGGTGTGGCAGCGCGCCGACGCCGACATGGAGCGGCGGCTGCGGTCCGAGCTGCTGAGCACCGCCCTGGAGAGCGGGCCGGAGTCGTTGGAGGCGGTCCGCAGACTCGGACTGAAGGACGAGCCCGCGGTCGTCCTCGCGCTGACCGTCGTCGGCTCGGCGGCCGAGCACCCGCTGCCCGCCCAGCTGGCCACCGAGCGCAAGCGGCTGGCCGACGCCTTCGCCATGCACCTGTCCGCGGCGCACCCGCGGGCCGCCGCGGCGCTCATCGGCGACGTCGCCTTCGGCGTGCTGCCCCTGCCGCAGAACCGGGAGCAGAGCCGCGAGGACGCCGAGGAGCGCGCGGGGTGGATCGCCACCGAGTTCCTGGCCCGCGTCGGCTCGCGGCTGCGCCCGCTGATCGGGGTCGGGCCGCTCGCCGCTGACAGCTCGGCGCTCGCCCGGTCGCGGTCGGGGGCCGAGCGCGCCCTACGCGTGCTGCGCTCGGGGGTCGGCGGGCAGCAGGTGGCCCGCCTGGACGACGTGCACGTCGAGGCACTGCTGATCGAGCTCGCCGACCTCGTCCCGCGCGGCGACATCCCCAGCGGGGCCGTCGCACGCATCGTCGCCTACGACAGGGAGCACCAGACCAGCCTGGTCGAGACCCTCCGGGCCTGGCTCGACGCCTTCGGCGACGTCGCGGTGGCCTCGGCCGCGATGTACGTGCACCCCAACACCTTCCGCTACCGGCTGCGCCGCGCCGCCGAGGTCGGCCGGCTCGACCTCGGCGACCCGGGCGCGCGGCTGTCGGCCATGTTGCAGCTGCGCCTGATGTCGATCAGGTCGGCCCCGGACGGCTGACGCCCGGCAGGCCGAGCGTGCCGATCAGGAACGCCAGCCATTCGGCGTCCTGCGCGACGACGACGTCGTGGGCGGTCGCCGCGCCGTGGCCGGCGTCCTCGAAGACGTGCAGCAGGATCGGCGCCTCCCCCCGCTGCGCGGCCTGCAGGCGCGCGGCGAACTTGCGCGCGTGCCAGGGCCGGCACCGTGGGTCGGTCGCCCCGGCCTGCAGATAGACCGCCGGGAAGACGCCGGGCTCGACCAGCTGGTACGGCGAGAGCTCGAGAAGCCGCCGCACCTCGGCGGGGTCGTCCGGGTCCGCCCACGCCTTGCGGATGACGAAGTCGAGGTAGGGGTCGCGGGTGCCGCCGATGAGATCGAGCAGCGGGGCTCTCGGCAGGACCGCACGCCACAGCTCGGGCCGCCGGGTGACGGCGATCCCGCACATGAGGCCGCCGTCGGAGCCGCCGGTCAGCGCGAGCCGGTCGGGGGTGGTCAGGCCGGTGGCGAGGAGGTGCTCAGCGACCGCGACGAGGTCGGCGTCGCGGACGTGCTTGCGCTCCCGGTGCGCGGCCAGGTGCCAGTCGTGGCCGAACTCGCCGCCGCCGCGCAGGTACGCCTGGACCAGCACGCCTCCGGCGGCGACGAAGGCGGCCAGGTCGGGCTGGTACTGCGGCAGGAGCGGCACGTTGGCCGCGCCGTACGCGGAGATCAGCACCGGCGCCGGCTCACCGCCGGCGCCGCGCACCACGTGGTACGGCACGGCGACTCCGTCCGGCGCGAAGGCCTCGCCCTCCTCCAGCACGGCGTCGAGGACGACCGCGGGGGGCATCAGCGTCTCCGGTTCCGTCTCGCCGGGCCGGTGCCGGTAGACGCCCCAGGAGCTGGTGAGGGTGGAGAAGGCGAAGACGAAGTCGGCCGCGGGCGTGCCGGTGGCCAGGGCGGTCAGCGGGAAGAAGGGCGCGGCGAGCGCGCCCCGGCCGGGGAGGGGGACCTCGCCGGTGACGGCTCCCGAGCGGTCGAGGATGCGCACCCTGGCGAAGGTCCGGTCGAACTCGCTGAGGTAGAGGTGCTCGCCGACCGGGGTGAGGGAGCGCAGCACCGTGTCCCCCTCCGGGACGAGCTCGGTCCACCCGGCCGGGTCGCCGGGGTCGGCCGCGTCGAGCGGGATGGCGACCACCCTGCCGCGCGGGGCGCCGACGTCGGTCACCGCGATGTAGCAGTCGCCCACGACGTGCCCGGCGATCGTCCCCGTGCACCCGGTGACGAAGGGCCGCCAGGCCGTACCGGGGTCGGACAGGTCGCGCACCGCGACCGGGATGGGGCTGCCCACCCGGTGGGCGGCGACGGCCCAGCGGCTGCCGGTCGACATCTGGACGAGCGTGTACTCACGGGAGCCCTCGCCGACCGGGATCGGCTCCGGTTCGGTCCCGCCGCCGAGCCGGTGAAGGAAGACCGCCTGCCGGAACTCCTCCGGCGTGCCGGTGAGCGCGAAGAAGTAGAAGCCCGTGCTGTCCGGCAGCCACGAGACGCCGCCCGCCCACGCGCTGTGCAAGATCTGTTCGGGCGCGCCGTCGAGCTGCCGCCCGGAGGCGACGTCGACGAGCCGGATGGTGTTGTGCTCGCTGCCGTCGGTGCACAGGCCGAGCGCCAGGACGCGGCCGTCGGGCGCGGGCGCCAGCCAGGACACGACCGGCGGGTGCTCGCCCTCTTCGGATCCGGCCAGGGCGACGACCTTCCGCCCGTCTCCGAAGGGCTCGTCGGCGACGACCACCGTGGGCGCCGAGCCTCCGGGCGGGGCCACGACGCGGAACCAGCGGCCGGAGGCGTACTTCGGCAGGGCCGGGCGGGAGCCGGTGTCGCAGGCGCGGATCAGGTCGCGGACGGCCTCCGGATCCTGACCGGCATAGACGGCGGCGGTGGCGAGCTCGGCCTGCCGCCGCTGCCACTGCCGCACCTCCTGGGTCTCCTTCTCCAGCCAGCGGTAGGGGTCGGGCACGCGCACGCCGGCGACGTCCTCGAAGACCTCGACGGTGCGGGCGGGCGGGTAGGCAGCGGTCACGGTCACTCCGACTCTTCTGGGGGCTGGGCTCCGGTCTCGAACTCCGCGCGGAGCCGCTCGAACGCGCCGGGGACCCGGGTCACCCGGCGGACGTGGATGAGCGCGTCGTAGGCGGCCGGGAAGTCGTCGACGGGGTCGAGGCCGCCGGCGGCCAGCGTGCCGTCCACCCCGTCGAACAGCCCGGCCGGCGCGTGGCGCAGGTCGACGGCGGCGACGGGCGGGCCGAGGCGCTCCAGCCGCGACTCGATGGCGTTCGGCGGCAGGATGCGCCTGTGGAGGGAGACGTCGCAGTCGAACGGGCGCGGCGAACGCTGCTTGAAGCGCACCTCGGGGCCGGAGCCGTACGTCATCCCGATGACGACGGCCCCCTCGCCGAGCAGGCCGCCGAGCATCAGCCTGCCGTGTAGCGGCGTGCGCCGGACATGCGCGTTGTGCGCGCTCACGACGATCCGCTCCTCGCGCTCCAGGATCCAGCGCACGGTGTCGGCCATGAACACGTCGCGCGGGTACGGCCCGGCCTGCGGCACGTCCAGCTCGGCCAGGAAGGCCCCGATCGAGGCCCCGCACCGGCGCACGACCCCGTCGTCGTGCGCCGCCGTACGCTCCACCAGGTCGCGGAGGCCGCCGAGCAGCCGGGCCCGCTCGGCGGAGGGCATGGCCTGGTAGCGGATCGCCGCCTCGGTCCGGCCGCCCAGGTCGCTGAGGCGACGGAGCTCCTCGTCGCCGGGGAGCTCCGGCAGCCGGTCGAGGCAAGCGCGCACGGCCGGTCCGGGCGAGGTGGATGAGCCGGGCAGGTCCATGCCGTAGAAGCTGACCTTCGCCGGGTTCGCGGCGTTCCGCTCGCGCATCCAGGTCAGCTGCCGCCGCATCGGCTCGCACTCGCCGAACCGGTAGGTGATGCCGTCGCGGGCGACCGTCTCGACCTCGCCGGGCCCGCCGTGGATCCACGCGTCGACGGCCAGCCCCTCGGCGAAGCCCGACTCCATCACGAAGGCGGTGAACCCGTGCTCCTCGACGAGCAGGCGGAACAGCTCGTCCTTGAGCTCGTAGAACTCCGTGATGTTGTGCGCGCCCTCGCCGAGGGCCACCACCCTGGCGTCACCGGCCAGGTCTCGCGCTAGCCGTGGAAGTACCATAGTTCCGGCGTGTACAGGAAGCTGATCAGGGCGTTGAACGACGGCTGCGGGCCCGACAGGGTGTTCTTCCACACCACCAGCGTGTGCGGGGTCGGGAGGAAGAGCACCGGCAGGTCCTGGGCGAGGCTGGTCACCTCGGCCGACAGCGACTTCTCGTCCGCCCCGAAGGTCGAGGCGCCGATCAGCTTGTCCACCTCGGCGTTCTTGTAGCTGCCCAGATTGAAGCTGCCCTCGGTGTTGAACACCGTGTTGCTGCTCGGGTAGCCGGCCGCCAGGTAGAGGGGGCCGTTGTCCTGCATCGCCCACTCGTTCTTGGTGGCGGGGGCGAAGGTGTTGCCGTAGTTGGCGTACATGTAGTTGAGCGACTTGGTCACGATCTTGACGTCGATGCCGAGTTTCTTGGCCGCTGAGGAGAAGGCGACGTCACGCGCGCCGACGAAGGCCGGGGAGCTGGCGGAGGCCAGGGTGAAGCTGATCGTCTGCCCCTGCGGGATGTCCGCGCCGCACTGGCCGGGCCCGGTGCCGGGACGCTCGCAGGTGGTGGAGCCGTTCGGCGCCACCTTCCAGCCGTTGTCGGTGAGCAGCTTCTCGGCGGCGGCCGGGTCGTAGGGGTAGGGCGGCTGCTCGCCGAAGGCGGGCGGGTAGGGAGACCCGGTGCCCGCGGTGCTGTAGTTCGGGGAGCCGGCGCCGTTGTAGATGCCGCGGCTGGCGATGTAGCCCCGCTGGTCGATCAGCCGCTGCAGGGCCTGGCGGACGTACGGCTGCGCGATCACCTTGTCGAAGTTGTTGACGGTGTTCGCGAAGTTGATGACGAGCGAGTCGAACCGGGCCGGGGCGGGCGCGCCGTACACGTTGTAGCCCTTGGCCTTCAGCTCGCCGATCTGGGTGGCGAAGCTGGAGTCCAGCGTGCCGACGGTCAGGTTGCCCGCCTTGAACTGGTTGAGCACGGCGGCGGCGGAGGTGAAGGCCTTGAAGTCGATCTGGTCGAGCCGCGACTCCCCCGGTCCGCTGTAGGACTCGTTGCGCGCCAGGGAGAACGAGCCGGTCGTCGGGTCGAAGCTCTTGAGCCGGTAGGGGCCGTTGACGACCTGCCAGAGCGGGTTGCCGGCGAAGGTGGTCTGCGACTCCGACTCCTTGGTGAGGTATTTGTAGATCGCCTTGGCGTTCTTCGGCTGTTTGTAGTCGAGGTGCGGGCCGCCGGTGGCGGCGATGTTCCACTCGGTGGAGGGCAGCACGTACAGCAGCGTCAGCATGGACAGCAGGTACGACGGGTTGTACGCGGTCTTCAGCTTGAGCGTGAGCGTGTCGGGCGCGGCGGCCTCTGCGCTCACGCCGTCGGGGAACTGGCCGGGGGTGTAGAAGCTCCAGTTGGCCGGGCTCTCCGCGAGCGCGGCTTTGAGCAGGGCCAGGGAGAAGACGACGTCATCGGCCGTGACCGGCTTGCCGTTGGACCACTTGTAGTCCTTCATCTTGATGGTCACGGTCTTGCGGTCGGGGCTGTAGACGGGCGGCTCGGCCAGGCTCAGCTCGGCGTCGGCGACCTGGTCGCCCTCGCCGCTGGGCCGGTAGAGGGAGCGCCACAGCTGGCCGCGGGCGATGACGGTGCCGTTGGCGGCTGCCGGCGGGTAGGGGTAGATGTAGTTGGGGCTGAGTCCGGGGGTCAGCGCGACCGTGGCGGTCCCGCCCTCCTTGGGGGTGCCGGTCTGCGTGGGCTTGGCGGTGTAGCTGCCGGCGATGTCCTTCGTCGTGCCCCCGCCGCCGCTGCACGCTGTGGCCAGCACGGCGACGGCGGCGACGAGTGCCCCGGAGAGGTGGCCTCGGTGCTTCATTGATGGCTCCCTGAAGAAGTGTGCGGGGTGCGTTGACGATGCACCAGCGGCTTCGGCCCGTGTTCGGCGGTGCGGACAATTCCGCGCGCCCGCTTCCGTCCTGGTGAACAGGTCGTCAGTCGGCCCGCCGCCCGAGCGCGTCGCGGAGCGCGTCGGCGAGCAGGTTGAGCGCGAGCACGGTGAGGATGATGCAGCCGCCGACCGGATAGATCAGCCACCAGTAGTCGGCGGAGATGTAGGTGACGCCGCTGGCCAGCTGACTGCCCCAGTCGGCGGTGGGGTAGGTCAGGCCGAAGCCCAGGAAGCCCAGGGCGGCGACGACCAGGACGGCGTCGGCGACCTGGAAGGTGATGTTGACGATGATGACGCCGAGCGCGTTCGGGATCAGGTGGGTGAGGATGATCCGCCGACGGGAGGCACCCATCAGCTTGGCGGCCAGCACGAACTCCCTCACCCGCAGGGTCAGCACCTCGCCGCGCACCAGCCGGGCGGAGACGAGCCAGGAGAACCCGCCGATGACGAGGCTCAGCGACAGCGCGTCGGCGTGGAAGCGGGCCGACAGGATCAGCACGAAGAACAGGAACGGGATCGACAACATGACGTCGACCAGCCGCATCATGAACCCGTCGACCACGCCCCCGGCCAGCCCGGCCACAGCCCCGTAAACGGTGCCGATCGTGGTGGCGAAAAGCGCGGCCAGCAGCCCGATCTGCAGCGACACCTGGCCGCCCGACATCAGCCGGCCGAGCACGTCGAAGCCGTTGGTGTCGGTCCCGAGCGGGTAGCCGGGGCCGGGCGGCAGGGCCGCGTTGACCAGGTCCACGTCGGTCTGGTTGGTCTGGTAGAACAGCGGCCCGAGGAAACAGAAACCGGCGATGAGCAGCAGGAGCAGCCCGCCGGCCAGGCCGAGCGGATGCCGGCGCAGCCCGCGCAGGACCGACCCGATCGAGACCGGGTTCCTCTCCGCCGCCGTCTCGGCCTCGGGGGATGGCGCGGCGGTCACGTCTGGTGCGGTCATTTGCTCAGCTCGATTCGGCGGTCGGCGGCCGCCACCACGACGTCGGCGATGAAGTTGCCGGCCACGGTCAGCACGCCGCCGATGAGGGTGTAGGCCAGGAGCACCGGGTAGTCCTCGCGCTGCAGGCTGTTGAGGAACAGCAGGCCCAGGCCGGGATAGTTGAAGAGCGACTCGACGATCAGGTTGCCCGCCAGCAGCGTGGGGACGAGCGTGCCGACCAGCATGACCAGCGGCAGGCAGGCGTTGCGCAGCAGGTGGCGGGTGAGGATCAGCCGCTCCGGCAGGCCCTTGGCGCGCGCGACCCGGATGTAGTCCTGGCCGAGCTGGTCGAGGGCGGCGGAACGCTGGTACTGCGCGAAGATCGCGACGTTGGTGACGGCGAGCGTGATGACCGGCAGCGCCATCGCCCGCGGATCGGTGAAGAGCACCCACGGCGAGTGCGACTGCGACGCCTCCGCCGGGAAGATCGGAATCGTCTGGCTGAAGACGGCGATCAGCAGCAGCCCGAGCAGGAACGACGGCGTCGCGTAGAGCACGTACGACGCCGCAGTGACGACCCGGTCGACGACGCTGTTGCGCCGGACCGCCTGCAGAATGCCGAGCGGGACCGCGATCAGCAGCGCCAGCACCAGCCCGGCCAGCGACACCATCGCGCTGCGGCCGGCGTTCCGCGCCAGCAGCGTGCCCACGTTCTCGTTCAGCTTGTACGACCGGCCCAGGTCGCCCTGGAGCAGCTGGCTGAGGTAGCTGACGTACTGCACGACGACCGGGCGGTCGAAGCCGTGCTCCCGGTTGAAGTCCGCCACGGCCTCCGGCGAGGCGCGCTGCCCGAGGACGACGCGTCCCGGGCTGTCCGACACCAGGTGCAGCATGAGGAAGACGACCGCGGAGATCCCGAGCAGGACGAGGAGCGAGACCGCCAGGCGGCGGAGCACGTACCAGGTCATGAGCGCGGCTCCTCTCGGCGCAGTGGGTGGTGGCAGGCGACGTGGTGGGTGCCGGTGACCAGCGTCAAAGGGGGCTCCTTCTGGGCGCACGACTCGGTCGCCAGGGCGCACCGGGTGCGGAACCGGCAGCCGCTCGGCGGATCTATGGGGCTTGGCAGCTCGCCGCGCACCCTTGCGGCCGCCAGGGCGCGCGGCGCCTCGGGGTCGGCGTCCGGGATCGCCGCCAGCAGTCCCGCGGTGTAGGGGTGCGCGGCTGAGCCGTACACCTCCTCAGTGGTACCGGTCTCGACCAGCTTGCCCAGGTACATGACGCCGACGCGGTCGGCGAGGTACCGCACCACCGCGAGGTCGTGCGAAATCACCACGCTGCTGAGCCCGCGTTCGAGCTGGATGCGGCGCATCAGGTTAAGGACCTGCGAGCGGACGGAGACGTCCAGGGCGCTGACCGGCTCGTCGGCGACCAGCACCTTCGGATCCAGGGCGAGCGCGCGGGCCAGGCCCACCCGCTGCCGCTGCCCGCCGGACAGCTCGTAGGGGTAGCGCTCCAGCACGCTCCCCGGCAGGCCCACGTCCCGCAGCAGTTCGCGGGCGCGGGCGGTGCGCTGGGCGCGGGTGCCGACCCCCTGGATGGCCAGGGGTTCGCGCAGGATCGTGCCGATGCGCATACGGGGGTCGAGGGAGGCGTTGGAGTCCTGGAACATCATCTGCAGCTGAGTACGGCGGGACCCCAGCGCGCGGGCGCTCATCCGGGTGACCGGCTCGCCGTCGAAGATCACCTCGCCGGAGGTGGGCCGGTCGAGAGCGACGAGCATGCGGCCCAGGGAGGACTTGCCGCAGCCCGACTCGCCGACGAGCCCGAAGGTCTCCCCCGCCGCCACCTCGAAGCTCACGCCCGAGACCGCCTTGACGGTGCGGCGGCCGCCGAACAGGCCCGTGCTGCCCGCCGGGTACTCGCGCCGGAGGTCGACCACGCGCAGGCGCGGCTCCGTGACGGCCGGTGCCGGGACGACCAGCCGCGCGCGGCCCCTGGCGGCCGGGCCGTCGGCGGGGTGCCAACAGGCGTAGACGTGGCCGTCGGCCTCGACCGCGGGCGGCGGGGGCTCCTCGCGGCACCGGTCGGTCGCGGCGGCGCAGCGCGGCGCGAACGGGCAGCCCGCCTGGACCACGGTCAGGTCCGGCGGCGCCCCGGGAATGCTGAAGAGCTCCTCGCGGCGGTCCTGCGTGAGCGACGGGATCGAGGAGAGCAGCGCCTGGGTGTAGCGGTGCCGGGTCCGGCCGAACAACACGGGCGTCGGCCCGGTCTCGGCCACGCGCCCGGCGTACATCACCCCGACGCGGTCGGCGTGCCGGGCGATCACCCCCATGTCGTGGGTGACCAGGATCATCGACATGCCCAGCCGGGACCTGAGGTCGCCGAGGAGGTCGAGGATCTCCGCCTGGATGGTGACGTCGAGCGCGGTGGTCGGCTCGTCGGCGATGACGAGCCGGGGCTCGCAGACCAGCGCCATCGCGATCATCACGCGCTGCCGCATGCCGCCGGAGAGCTGATGCGGGAAGTCGTCCAGCCGCTCGGCCGGCCGCGGCAGCCCCACGAGGGCCAGCATCTCCTCGGCGCGGGCGCGCGCCTCCCGTTTCGAGGCGCCGCGGTGCAGCCGCACCGGCTCGGCGACCTGCTCGCCGATGCGCTTGGTCGGGTTCAGCGCGGTCATCGAGTCCTGGAAGACCATCGCCACGTCGTTGCCCCTGATCGCGCGGTACTGCGCGGCGGGCAGCCCGACGAGTTCCCTGCCGTCCAAGTCGATCGAGCCGGCGGTGACCCGGCCGCCGGCCGGCAGCATGCCCATGATCGCCAGACCGGTCATCGACTTGCCGGACCCGGTCTCGCCGACGATCCCCAGCGTCTCACCCCGGTCGAGCGCCAGGCTGACGCCGGAGACGGGGCGGACGACCCGATCGCCCCGCCGGATCTCGACCGACAGGTCACGGATCGTCAGAACACGGCAACGATCCGTATTCTTGGAACCATCGGCCGTGCTCAAGGCAGTGCTCTCCCAATCCATTCGACGATAGTGGGGCGCGATCCCCCTGGTGGTGTTCGTCACTTCGATCGAACCTTCACGTTCGCGTTCGTCCACCGGGACGAACTGATCGCCGGGAGCCGTCGCGGCGAGCGGGAACCGTGAACGGCTAGGCGTTCAGGACGGCACGCGCCGGTCGGCCCGGCCGGTGTGCAGGTAGAGGGCTCGCCCTTGCCCGTCGTCTCCGAGGAAGGCGAGCGGCGCGCGGACGCCCCGCTCGGATTCGACCGGGAGCACCGAGTCGCCGCGCCACGCGACCAGCTCGGTGCGGTACGGCGCCTCGTCCAGGTCGGCGGTGACGCCGAGGGGGACGCGGTCCAGCCACAGCCGCCCTTCGGCGTCCTGGCTCACCGTGGTCCGCGAGGTGCTCGACAGGTAGGTGCCGGCGTAGCGGGCAGCGTCCAGCGGGGGCGCGGCCGGGTCCGGCCGGGGCGCCTCGTCCGGCTCGACCCCGGCGAGTTCGCCCAGCACGCGCCCGGCGAGCTCGCGGAAGACCGGCTTCGGGGAGCCGCCGTTGGTGAGGATCACCAGCGCCACGTCGCGCTCCGGGACCACGCGCAGGAACGCCGACTGGCCGATGGTGTTGCCGTCGTGGCCGAAGATCGCCCGGTCGGGGCGGTGGAAGAGCTCCCAGCCGAGGCCCCAGCCGGTGCCCTGATCGAGGTCGGGCTGAGTGACCTGCGGCTGCCGCATGGCCCGGACGCTCTCCTGGCTGAGTACGGCGCGGCCGTCCGGCCCCAGGCCGCCGGCCAGGTGCATGCGGGCGAAGGCCAGCAGGTCGCGGGCGCGCATCGCCAGCATCGAGCCGGCCGGCGCGTTCGATCGGGCCAGCGCCCAGACTCGGGTGGGTTCGAGCGGGCCGCCGGGCTCCTGCTCGATGTGCCCGACCGCGGTGCGGTGGAGGATCGCGTCGTACGGGTCGTTCGCGGCGTGCGTCATGCCCAGGGGCTCGAACAGGTGCGCCCGCATGCAGTCGTCGAACGGCCTGCCCCGGACGACCTCGACGATTCGCCCCAAAACGCAGAAGCCGGCGTTGTTGTAGGAGAACATCTCCCCGGGCTCGAACAGCTGCGGCACCTCGCGCAAGAGGTCGACGTACTTCTCAAGGCAGTCGTCGCCCTTGCCGGTGTCGGTGAAGATGTCGCCCTCGAAGCCCGAGACGTGGCACAGCAGCTGCCGCACAGTGATCCGCACGGCCGCGCGCTCGTCGGCGATCACGAAGCCGGGCAGGTAGGCCCGCACCGGCGCGTCGAGGTCGAGCCTGCCCTCATCGACCAGCTGCATGGCCAGCGTCGCGGTCAGCACCTTGGTGATCGAGCCGATCTGGAAGAGCGAGTCGGTCGTGGCCTCGACACCAGTGGCCGTGCTCAGCACCCCGGCCGCGACGTCGACCAGCTCGTCGCCGGCGCAGACCGCCACCACCGCCCCAGGCACCCGGTTCTCGGCCAGCAGGCCCGGCAGCCGGCCTCGCAGCCACGCGCTGATCTCATCGAACTTCGACACCGGCGTCCCTCCTGACTCCATGTCCGCTGGAGCATAGGCCAGGTCAAACGGACCGCGTTCGTCCGATTCCACCACGGGCGGCCCGCCGATTCGTCCCAGCGGACGATCAGCGGATCAAGATGCGGGCACGTGGCGGTCGCTGTGACCGCCGACGGTCGCGAAGGTCTCCGCGATCCGGCCGCCGTCGGCGCCGGAGGCGAGCAGGAGATGCAGCAGGATCCGCGCCTTGAGCGGGTCGAGGTATCCGGCGCCGATCAGGCCGCGGGACAGCAGGTCGCGCTCCGACCCGGCGAACCCGTAGGTGCCCTCGTGCACCGTACCGGCGCCGGTACGGGAGGCCAGCACGACCGGCATCCTCCGCGCGAGTTCCGCGAGCGC
>NZ_JBIAZA010000051.1:0-50710 GCF_042898655.1 Streptosporangium sp. NPDC000396 | reverse complement strand
CCGGGGGGGCCGGCCCGGGGCGGGACCCGTCCCCCGCCCCCCGCGGTAGCGGGGGCGCCCGGCGGGAATAGCCCCCCCCCCGGGGGGGCGGGGGGGCCCCCCCCCCGCCCCCCGGCCGCCCCCCCCCGGCAGCGGTAATACTCCCGTCAGCCCAGAGCGACCACGCAGTGCGAGGTCACGGGTTGTGGAAGGCGACTTCGGGATTGACCGGTACAGGGGCGTCGAGCAGGGGTTGTCTCTTGCCCTTGAGGTGCCGGTCGAAGAAGGCCGCGACGTAGACACGGGTGAGCTCGACCCCGCGTTCGGCGGCGATGGCGCCGGGGGACGACAGGCCGGCCTTGCTCCTCGCGATCGGCAGGTCGGTGAAGCTGTCGTGCTCGGCCTGAGCGACGGTAAGCCAGCGCTTCCAGCCGCGCAGAGCCTGCCAGGTGTTGTTCCAGGTGTGGTCCTTGCCGGGGCTGTGGTCGCTCTCGCTGCCCATCAGCAGGAAGGGACGGTCGCCGAGGCCGGTGGCGGGCAATGTGGCGCTGATGGTGCCGTCGAGGTTGATCCCGGCCTTGACCCGCTTGTCGGCCAGCATGGTCGCGGAGGCGGCGTCGCCGCCGAGTGAGTGGCCGGCCATGCCGATGCGCTTGGAATTGATCAGGTTGGCGCGCTTCCAGGCGGGGTGGCGGCCGGTCAGCCGGTCGAGGACGAAGGAGACGTCCTTGGCGCGGTTGTTGGTGATGGTGGCCTTGCCGCCCTTGGGGGGTTTGGGCTGGTCGCACAGGGGTGCGCAGGTGAGCAGGCCGATGCCGGGGAAGGCGGTGCCGGAGGATTCGTAGGCGTGGTCGATCGCCGCGACGACGTAGCCGTGACTGGCCAGGTCCTCGGCGAGGGAGGTCAGGCTGGCGCGGGGCAGGCCGAGGCCGGGCGAGAGCACCACCAGCGGGTGGCGGCCGTTCTTGGGGCGGGCGCCGGTGTGGGCGTGGGTGCGGATGCCGCTGATGATCTCGGGCGGAAGATCGGTGCCGGGGGCCTTGCGTCGCAGCAGGGACTTGGCCTCTTCGGGGGTCATGTAGGGGGCGGGGTCGCCGGTGGCGGAGCGGGCGGGGTAGTACATCGAGAGCATGAGCCGGCGTGGGCCGGAGGCCGGGACCCAGGGGTCCTTGCGGCTCTTGTCGACCAGGTACAGGACGTCGCGGCCGACCGGATCGGGGCCGGTGGGGCGGGGCAGTTCCAGCCGGAGGGCGGCCGGCGATGTGGTGGCCGCAGCGGCGGGACCGGGTCGCGTGGCTGATGCGGTCGTCGTGGCGTAGGCCGTGGCGGTCAGGGTGAGGCAGGCCGTCAGCGGTACGGCCAGCAGGCGCGGGAACATCAGGGTGCTCATCGGATTCCTTTCGAGGGGCGGTCAGACGTCGCGGCGGTGTACGAGGAGAAGGGTCAGGACGGCGGCGGCCAGTGGCCACAGCGCGAAGACGGCCCAAGAGCCGGCCACCGTGGGCAGGGCGGGGTCGTCGCGGAGCTGGGGCAGGCCCAGGCAGGTGCGCCAGACGTAGAAGGGGACCAGGGCGTACAGGTCGTTGAGCCACTCGTGGACGGTCGGCCGGAAGAAGGTCGGCACGATGACCAGCACGGCGCAGACGGTGACGACGGCGGCCGCGGTGTGCCGCAGCAGCGCGCCGATTCCGATGCCGACGAGCGCCGACACCGGCGCGAGCAGCGCGTTGGCGGCCAGGACGCGCAGCACGCCGGGGTCGCCGGGCGAGACGGCGATACCGCGACCGGACAGGATGGCCTGGCTGACGCCGAAGGTGGCCGCTGAGACGAGGACGCCGGTCGCGAGCATGACGGCGCCCAGCACGGTGAGCTTGGCGGCCACGACGCGGTGGCGGGCCGGGACGGCGGTCAGGGTGGTGCGGATGAGGCCCGTGGCGTACTCGCCGACGATCGTCAGCGCGCCGATGCTGCCCGCGCCGATCATGAGCATGGTGGCGGCCAGGCCGCTGAACGCCTCGGTCAGCGGGTTGAACCTGGCCTTCTCCATCGCCGGGAAGCCGGGCCAGTTGTAATAGGCGTCCAGGCTGCTCTGGACGGCGAAGGCGACGATGGCCAGCGTGCCGAAGCCGAGCAGCCAGCGGGTGGAGCGGAGCGACCAGAGCTTGATCCATTCGGCGGCGAGCAGGTCGCGGAAGCGGGCGGGTCTCATCACCGTTCACCGGCCGGAGAGGCGGCGCGGTAGTCGGCGCGGTCGGCGGTCAGCTCCATGAACGCCTGCTCCAGAGAGGCGGCGCGCGGGGCGAGTTCCCGCAGCAGGATGCGCCGTTCGTAGGCGAGTTCGCCGATGCGGGCGGCGCTCAGCCCGGTGACGGTCAGGGCGTCGCCGCCGTCCTGCCGCACATGGGCGCCCGCCGGGGTGAGGACGGCGGCGAGTTCGGCGGGGTCGGGCGTGCGTACGGTGACCGACGCGCCGGTGCCGCGGGCGGCGAACTCGGCCACGCTCTCGTCGGCGATCAACTCGCCGCGGCCGATGACGATGATCCGGTCGGCGGTGTGCTCCATCTCGCTCATCAGGTGGCTGGAGACGAGCACGGTGCGTCCTTCGCCGGCCAGGCGCCGGAACAGACCGCGTACCCAGCGCACGCCCTCAGGGTCCAGGCCATTGACCGGTTCGTCGAACAGCAGCACCGGCGGGTCTCCCAGCAGGGCGGAGGCGATGCCGAGCCGTTGTCGCATGCCCAGGGAGAACCCGCCCACGCGGCGGCGGGCCATGCTCTCCAGCCCCACCTCCCGCAGCACCTCGGTCACCCGGCGGAGCGGCAGGCCGTTGCTACGGGCCAGCGCAGACAGGTGTGCGGCGGCGCTGCGCCCGCCGTGCACGTCGCCGGCGTCCAGCAGCGCGCCGGCGTGCCGCAGTCCGGCACGATGCCGGGCGAACGGGCGGCCGTCGATGGTGGCGCTGCCGCTGGTGGGCCGGTTCAGCCCGAGGATCATCCGCATCGTGGTGCTCTTGCCGGCGCCGTTCGGGCCGAGGAACCCGGTGACGTGGCCCGGCCGCACGGTGAACGTCAGGCCGTTGACGGCCGTCACCTCGCCGTAGCGCTTGGTCAGTGCGTTGACTTCGATCACCTGGACAACGGTGTCGCAGGCCGGGCATGCGCGACATCTGGCCGTGGGCCGGTTTCCGCGCGGGATGGGATGGCCTGCGGGCATAGGCCGGAAGGCCGATGCCCGCGGAGGAAACGGATGACTACGATCGGCCAGGTGCGCGAAGAAACGCCCAGGCCACCCTTGACGCAGCGGCTGCCGCATGGTGTGCGGACGGCGCTGACCTGGTGTGCCGTCGTGGCCTTCCTTCCGCTGCTGTACGCCGTGACGCTGGCCGACGGCGAGAGTCTGCTCCCGGTGGGCGCGGTCCACGCGGGTTTCGCCGCCGCGATGGCGTTTCCCCTGGTGTGGGCCCGGCGGCGGCCGTGCGCGGTGCTGGCGGTGCTGCTGGCCGAACTGCTCGTGGCCGTGGCGTTGGCGCAGCCCGCGGAGCGGACCTGGCCGCTGGTGCCGGCGGCCGATCTCCTGGTCTGTTTCATCACGGCCGCCCGCTCACACCGTGCCGGCCTGGCCGCGGCGGCCACCACGCTGATCGTCCAGGAGGCGGCCTGGCACGCGGCTCTGCTGACCCAGGGGTTGCGCGTCTTCGCGTCGGGCTTCCTCGCGCTGTCGGTCCTGCTCGGCCTGGGCGTCGTCATCGCCTGGACGGCGGGGACGGTGTTGCGGCAACGACGCGAGTACGGCGAGGCGCTGCGTGCGCAGGCCGAACTTCAGGCGGTCACCGCCGACCGGTTGCGTATCGCGCGCGAGCTGCACGACATGGTCGCGCACAGCATCGGCGTCATCGCCATCCAGGCCGGCGCCGGAGCCCGGGTGATCGACAGCCGCCCGGAACAGGCACGTGACGCGCTGGGCGCGATCGAGGCCGCCAGCCGGCAGACGCTGCAGGGGCTGCGGCACGTGCTCGGCGTGCTCCGCGAGCCCGCCACCGCCTCGGAGCCGGAATCGGCGCCCTTGGCGGGGCTGGCAGACCTCGACCGGCTCGCCGAGACGACCACGGCCGCCGGCGTCCGCGTGGACGTGCGCCGCCAGGGGAGGCCGCACGGGCTGCCCCCCGCCTTGGACCGGTGCGCCTTCCGCATCGTCCAAGAGTCGGTGACCAACGTCGTACGTCACGCCGACGCCCGCCACTGCCAGGTCGTGCTCGACTACGCGCCCGACGAACTGCGCATCGACATCACCGACGACGGACGCGGCACCGCCGCCCCGGCCTCGCCCGGCAGCGGATACGGGATCGCCGGCATGCGCGAGAGAGTCGCCCTGCTGGACGGCCGCCTCAGCGCCGGACCACGCCCCGAGGGCGGTTTCCGCGTCACCGCCGCCCTCCCGCTGCACACCCCCGCACAACAAGGCGCCCCGGTGCGGGAGCGCGGCCAGACCGCTCACATGGAGGCACGTTGACCATCCGCGTCGTGCTCGCCGACGACCAGCCGCTGATCCGCGCGGGCCTGCGCATGGTCATCGACGGCACCCCCGGCGTCGAGGTCGCGGGCGAGGCCGGGACGGGAACCCAGGCGATCCAGCTCACCAGGCGGCTGAGTCCCGACGTGGTCGTGATGGACATCCGCATGCCCGGCATGGACGGTATCGAGGCCACCCAGACCATCACCGCCGAGTCCCCGAACACCCGTGTGATCATGCTCACCACGTTCGACGACGACAGCAATGTCTACGCCTCGCTGCGTGCCGGGGCGAGCGGGTTCCTGGTCAAGGACATGGCACTGGAGGACATCCTGTCCGCCGTCCACGTCGTCGCCGCCGGCGACGCCCTGATCGCACCCAGCGTCACCCGCCGCCTCATCGAGGAGTTCGCCGGCCGTCCCGAACCCCGCCCCCGGCCGCGCGAGCTCGCAGGCGTCACCGCACGAGAACGCGAGGTGCTGATCCTGGTCGGGCGTGGCCTGTCCAACGCCGAGATCGCCGCCCACCTGCACATCAGCCCCGGCACCGCCAAGGCCCACATCGCCAGCCTGCTCACCAAAATCGGCGCCCGCGACCGCGTCCAGCTCGTCATCGCCGCCTACGACGCCGGCCTGGTGTCCCCAGCTCCATGACGATCGATGACTGGGAGGAGGATCACTCCTCCGAGCCGTCGCCGGTCGAAGGCGGCCATTCGTCTCCCCAGGAGACGTCGCGCGCCATCCGGTAGGCGTCGCCATGGCGCTTGGAGACGATCTCGTCGGTCACGCCCTCGCCGCCCGTGCACAGCCGCATCGACACCAGCCCCTTGCGCTTGAGCGGGTGGCGCAGGACCCGGTTGGCCGCTCGTGCCCACGGCTGGGCCGAGGCCGCGACATAGGAGAACTTCTCGTCCTCGAAGCCCAGCGTGCCGACCTTGATCTGCCGGTGGAGCGCGCTGCGGTTGAGCCGTACCGAGAAGTGGCACCAGTCCCGGTCGCGGGGGATCGGGCACACGTGATCGTGGGGGCAGGGTGCCACCACGGACAGGCCCTGGTCGATCAGCACGTCGCGAGCGGCGGAGATCCGGGCGTATCCGGCCGGCGTGCCCGGCTCGACCAGCACGACCATGCGCGCCTGCGCCGCCAGGGACCGGACGACGCCTTCCTGCGTGTCGGGTGGCAGCTCGTTGAGCACGTAGGACATGGTGACCAGGTCGGCGGGAGGCTTGGTCACGGTCCCGCGGATGACGGCCTGCTCCCAGCGGGCGTCCCGTACCGCGGGCGACTCGGCCCGCTTCGCCAGCCGCTTGCCGAGGGCGATGGCCTTCGGCGCCTGTTCCAGCACGGCCACGCTCTCCAGCGAGGGCCAGATCCCGGTGGCCGCCCATATGGCCGTGCCGGTGCCGCCGCCGACGTCGACATGCGTGCGGGGAGCGAACCCCGGCGCCATCTCCGCGGTGTGGCGCAGCGCGGTGGAGATGGCCGCGAAGGTCGCGGGCATCCGGTAGCCGGCGTAGGCCGCGACGTCGATCTCGGAGCCGAGCACGGTGTCGGCGGGGTCGAAGCCCTCCCGATACTGCTGGATCAGGTTCTGGACGGACCGGGTCATGTCCGCCGGGGCGAAACGCCCGAGAACGCTGTCCAAGGCATCGCTGAGATCTTTGGGCAAGCTGGCCATGACGGCCATTTAACCAGTCTTGACCAGCAGGAATTTCACAGGCGGGCCGTTGGGACCGCCGCAGACCGGCAGCGGTGGCATCGACTTTGACGCCCGCCCGCCGGTCACCACGTCGACCGTCGGTCGCGGATCGACGCCGAGTGCGTGGGCGATCGGCAGGCTCTCGGCGTGTACAAGCTCGAAATCCGAGGCTGGACCCTCCTTGACATGCATTGCATGCAATGCATACTTATGGCTGAAGCGCCGAGCGAGAGAGGAGGGACCGTGCTGGACCACCTGCAACTGATCGTCCTCGCCGTGGCAGGTTTCCTGGCCGGTGCCGTGAACGGGGTCGCCGGCGGCGGCTCACTGATCTCGTTCCCCGCGCTGCTGGCCATGGGCTACTCGCCGGTGACGGCCAATGTCACCAGCGCGCTGACGACCTTGCCCGGTTACGCGGGCGGGCTCGTCGGCTACCGCGATGAGCTGGCCACAGTGGGACCGAGAGTCCGGCAACTCGCCGCGGTGAGCGCCGCCGGGGCGGCATGCGGATCGGTGGTGCTGCTCACCGCGCCGGCGGAGCGGTTCGCCTCCGTCGTCCCGGTTCTCGTCCTCGCGTCCGTCGTCGCTCTGGCCATGCAAGGCGTGGTGGCGCGACGTCTCGACCAGGCGAGGGCCGCCGGCGGAGGGCGCGGGCTTCTGGTGGCCCAGTTCGTGGTCTCGATGTACGGTGGATACTTTGCCGCGGGCCTCGGCGTGATGATGCTCGCGATTCTCGGAGCCTTCATGGCCGAGGACCTGCACCGGCTCAACGCCCTCAAGAGCGCTCTGTCGCTGATCGTCGGGTCGGCCTCCGCGCTGTTCTTCACCATGTTCGGGCCCGTGGAATGGCTCCCCGTCGCCGTCATGTCGCTCGCCGGTCTCGCCGGTGGCCGGAGCGGAGTGGTTCTCGCCCGGCGTGTGCCCGCTCAGTACCTTCGCTGGCTCGTCGTCGGCTTCGGTCTCGTCCTGTCCATCGTGCTCTTCGTGAGGTAATCATGCGCCACCAACGACACGACCTACTCATCGTGGACACGTACCTGATCTCGATGGACCCCGACCTGGGGGACATTCCGCGCGCCGACATCCTCGTCCGCGACGGTCAGATCGTCGAAGTCGGCCCGCACGACGCGGTCCGCGAGATCGGCGACGTGCAGATCATCGATGCCGCCGGAACGGTGATCCTCCCCGGCTTCGTGGACACGCACTGGCACCTGTGGAACTCACTCCTGCGCGGCACGGTCGGCGACCGGCCCGGAACGGACTACTTCACCGTCAAACGCGCGCTCGCGCCGCACTTCGAGCTGGAGGACTTTTACTGGGCGGCCCGCCTCGGGCTGGCCGAGGCGATCAGCGGCGGCATCACCACGGTGCACAACTTCGACCACAACGTCCGCGGGCCTCAGGACGCCGACGCCAACATCCAGGCGCATCTGGACTCCGGTCTGCGTGGACGCTTCTCCTACGGGCACCCCGACTCGGCCGCGCCCGAAAACACGAACGACCTCGACGACCTGGTGGCGCTGCGGGCGCGCTGGCCCAGTGACCGCCTCGACGGCCGGCTGGACTTCGGCGTCGCCCTGCGCGGACCCTACCGAACTCCTCCAGAGGTGTACGAGCGCGAGTGGGAGACGGCACGGTCGCTCGGTCTGCCGATCACCATGCACTGCGATCGGTGTCTGCGCGAGGAGGGCTGCCGGTCCTGCGGCCTGGTCCGCCTCGAAGAACTCGGCCTGCTGGGCGAGGACGTGCAGGTCATCCACGCCGTACACGCCAGTGAGCAGGACATCCGGGCGTTGGCCCGCACTCGGACCCGGGTGTCGCTGAGTCCGATGACAGAGATGAGGACGATGGGGTTCCCGCTGCTCACGGAACTCCTCGAAGCCGGCGTGCAGGTCTCGCTCTCCCTGGACACGCTCGCCATGCCGACCAGTGCGGACATGCTCGGGCATCTGCGCACGATCATCTCGGTCGAGACCGCCCGAACCGGCTCCGGCACGGTCACACCGCGCAGGCTGCTCCAGCTGGCGACGATCGACGGCGCCAAGGACCTCGGGCTTCATGACAGCGTCGGTTCCATCACCCCCGGCAAACGCGCGGACATCGTGATCCTGCGCTCGTCCGACATCAATCTCGTCCCCTCCGGCGATCCGGTCGAGGCACTGGTCTACACGGGCCAGATCGACAACATCGACACCGTCATAGCCGACGGCCGAGTTCTCAAGCGACACGGCCGTCTCAAGCCCGCCGACGGAGAGGAGAACCCCGTCACCGTCGCCGCGATCCGCCGTGAGGCGCTGCTGCGCAGAGCCGCGGCGGCCGGCGACTGGCACCTGCCGACCCGCACCACCAGACAACCCGTCCCCGACCTTCTCGGATCCGTCGGCGACCCAGGTGAAGGGAGCCTGCAATGAGCGCCGCCCCAATCCCCCAAACCCTGCCCCCGCCGAGGGAGGCCTTGACCCCCAGCGCCGCGGTCGGGATGTTCGTCCTGCTGCTGCTGGCCTATGCCGTCAACGCCATGGACCGCATGGTCTTCCCGATACTGCTCGTTGAAGTGCGTGGTGAGTACGGCTTCAGTCTTGAGGCGGCCGGACTGCAGGCCACCGTGTTCGCCCTCGGGATGGGCCTGGCGGGCCTGCCCGCCGGATGGCTCCAGCGAACGCTGGGACGCAAGTGGACGATCGTCGCCGGCACCCTGGTTTTCTCGTTCGCGACCGCCCTGACCGCCGCCTCGACCGGGTTCATGGACATGTTGCTGTGGCGCGTGCTGTCCGGAGTCGGTGAGGCGCTCCAGCTCGCGGCGATCATCACTGTGGCCTCGAGCGCGTTCCCGGCCCGTCGGGGAGTGGCGATCGGCAGCATCAACGTGGCCTTCGCCGTCGGGTCGGTCATCGGCCCGGCGCTCGGCAGCGGTCTGCTGGAGAGTTACGGCACCTGGCGGGCGCCGATGCTCGCGTACGGCGCCATCGGCGTCGCCCTCGCGATAGCCGTCCTGCTCCTGGTGTCGCCTCGGCTCACCGAGCTCGACTCGTCGGCGGGCTCGACCTTGCACATCGGTGGCGCGGGCACGCTTCTCTCCCGCAACCCCCTCGTACTCGCCGTCATCACCGTGCTTTTCGGCCTCACCGACTTCGCGTTCATCGGCCTGTACGCCAGCTATCTGCGTGGGCAGTTGGACTTCGCCCCCAGCGGGGCCGGGTTCGTCGTCGGACTGTCCGGACTGGCGGCGTTCGCCTCTCCGCTCGGCGGCTATCTGGCCGACCGGATGAGCCCCCGGATTCTGCTGCCGGCGCTCAACCTCGGTGTCGCGGCGTGCGGATGCGCTCTGTTCCTCGGACCCGGCTCGGCGGCCTGGCAGGCGCCTTTCTCGTTCCTGTTCGGGCTCTTCGCGAGCAGCGGCCTTTACGTGGCCGCGGCCAGCTATCTCGTCAAGTCCGTCAGCAGTGAGGCCGTAAGCCGCGCGGCAGGGTTGTTCGTCGCCTGCATCTATGTCGCCGCCGGCCTCGCCGGGCTGCTGTTCAGCAGTTTGATCGCAGCCGCCGGCTGGATCACGGCGGCCATGGTGCAGATCGTCGGCTTCTCGGCGCTCGGCGCCGTCCTGGCCCTCATCCTGCGTCCGCACCTGTTCAGCAAGGCCAACACACCTCAGGATCACTGACCCATGACCACACCCATGCTCTGGCACCTCCCTCGGATCACCGTCCCCGTCAGCGGAAGGCCCGAGTCCTTTCCCGTCCGACGCGTCTACTGTGTCGGGCGCAACTATCTCGACCACATCCGGGAGATGCAGGAGGGCAGCGAACGAGACGACCCCTTCTTCTTCCAGAAGCCGACGGACGCCGTCGTTCCCGACGGCTCCGCCATCCCCTATCCGCCGCAGACCGACGACCTTCAGTTCGAAGGCGAACTGGTCGTCGCCATCGGTGCGACCGGGTCCGGCGTCAGTCCGCAGGACGCGCCGGGACACATCTTCGGGCTCGCCGCCGGCATCGACCTGACCCGGCGCGACCGGCAGCGTGACTGCCGCGACATGGCGCGCCCCTGGGAGGCCGGCAAGTCCTTCGATCACTCGGCGCCCTGCGGCCCCATCCTCCCCATCGAGGAGGCTGCTTCGACTCTGTCCGGGGAGCTGCGGCTGAGCGTCAACGGCCGTCAGCGGCAGCACACGAGCCTGAGCCTGATGATCTGGAACGTTCCGGAGATCATCAGCCACCTGTCCCACTCCTACCGGCTGATGCCCGGTGATCTGATCTACACCGGCACGCCCGCCGGGGTCGCCGCCGTCCACCGCGGTGACCAGATCCGGGTTGAGATCACCGGCCTGCCCACCCTGACCGTGACCATCAGTGAGGGAGACACCTGTGCGTCCCAGTGAACGGCTTGAGTACGACCCCATCGAGGGCCGCCCCAGACTTGCCCTGCCTGGTGGCAAGCGAATGGTGGTGTGGGTCATCGTCAACGTGGAGACCTGGTCCGACACCGACCCCATGCCCCGGACCGTTCTCACCCCGCCGGCGGGCGGCATTCCCGCCCCGGACATCCCCAACTGGGCCTGGCACGAGTACGGCAACCGCGTCGGCTTCTGGCGCATGCTGCGATCGCTGGACCGTCAGGGGGTGCGGGCCTCGCTGGCGATCAACGGCCAGGCCGTCGAGCACTATCCGCAGATCGCACGGGCGGCGCGCGACCGGGGGTGGGAGTTCATCGGCCACGGGTTCACCCAGAAGAACATGCAGAAGGTCGAGGACGAGCGGGCCGACATCCGGGCCACCACCCGGGCGATCGAGTCCGCGTTCGGTGTCCGGCCCCGGGGCTGGCTGGGGCCCGGACTGACCGAGACCTGGGAGACGCCGGACATCCTCGTCGAAGAGGGATACGAGTACGTGTGTGACTGGGTCCTTGACGACCAGCCTGTGGAACTGGCCACCCGGACCTCGCCCATCGTGAACATTCCCTACACCCAGGAGTGCAACGACGTCGCGATGATGCTGATCCAGCATCATCCGGCACGTGAGTACTTCCAACGGGCGGTCGACCAGTTCGACCAGCTCCACAAGGACTCCGCCGAGTCCGCCCGGGTCATGGCCCTGGTCGTTCACCCTTACATCATGGGCGCGCCGCACCGTCTGAAGTACTTCGAGCAGGCCCTGCAGCACATTCGCGCCCACGAGGACGTCGAGTTCTGGACCGGTGAGCAGATTCTCGACTGGTACCGGCAGGCCCGTCCCGCACCGTCATCCCTGGAACCAGACTCTTTGGTCGTGCGTTAGCCTCGGCGTTCCGCTTCGGAGGGCGGCCTGGGGAACGGACCGGGAGCAGTCTCGGCGCCGTGCCTCAGGCCGGCTCGACCCGCCGTGCCACCTGGACCGGCCGGACGTCTACGGCGTTGCCCAGCTTCGGTTCCGGCCTGCCGGATTCATTTCGGCAGTGCTTCCACGGCCACCCCGGCCGAATTGTATGCAGCGTATACTTAAGCCCATGGCCATCCCTTCCGGACCCCAGCCCGGCAGCGCCAACGCGGTGTATGCGGCGCTGCGCCATCGGTTCTCAAGCGGCGAATACGCACCAGGCCAGCGACTGACCGAGACGGCTCTGGCCGCAGACCTGGGAGTCAGCCGGACGCCGGTGCGCGAGGCGATCGGAAGGCTGCTGACCGAAGGGCTGGTCGTCCCGGCCGCACGGGGGGTCGCAGTCGCGGCGCTGACGTCGAAGGAGGCGGAGCACCTGTTCGTGCTGCGCGCCGATCTCGAGGCGTTGGCCGCGGAACTGGCCGCCACCCGGCAGATGCTGGGCCAGCTCGCCCCGGCCGAGGTCGACGCGCTGGACCAGGCCGTGGACCAGGTCGAGGTCGCGGTGAAGGCACAGGACGCCCGCGCCTCCGCACAAGCGAATCTGGCTCTGCACCGTGCCATCGGGGCAGCGGCGGGCAATCCCTTCCTCGAAGACGCCCTGCATCGCGTGTGGGACCGGATCGCGGTCACGACCGTGGCCAACCTGGACGACCCACACTGGGCCGGTGCGATCACCGACCAGCACCGTGCCATCGTCGCCGGAATACGCGCCGGAGATCCGGAGACCGCCCGGCGCGCCGCCAAGGCGCACATCGAGGCAGCCGGCCGCGCGTATCAGCCGCTCGTCTAGCGATCGTTGGTCATGGCCTTCGGGCGCGTCCACGATCTTCCTGAGCCGTGGCTGTCAGAGCCGGCCCGTCGGCTGGTGCACCTTGAGCCGCTGTACGCCTTCGTCGGCGACGACCCTCCCCTTGTCTCCATGGAGGCGCTGTGTCCCGCCGATCTCCGAAAAGCGGGAATCGCGATGCCCGATCCCGGGCCGGGATCACCCTGGCCGGCGTCCTCTCACGGATCGGCGCACGATCCGGCGGACAGCTTCTAGCTGGGGTCGAAATGCGGGCCGGGGATGAACTTATCGGCTTTGTGGTCGTACGCGCCCTCGATGAAGCGGCGATGAATCCCACCGGGAAAGGTGACCGTTTCCTGGGCGTCACCCCTGGCGAAGCCACCTCGAACGCGAATGTAGAGGGTGTAGCGGCCCCTGGAGTACTCATCCGCGATCTCCTCGTCGAGGGAGGTGTAGACCCGGTCGCCCGGATGGTACGGGCGGACGCCCTGCTCGAAGAGCCGGTCCAGGGAGGCCGGGGTGCCGTGGTACACACGGCCCTCCTCGGTGCGCCACCGGTTGCCCGGCCGGCGAAGTTCCTCGGCCAGGACGTCGTCCACGGGCGTGTGCCTGTCCGCGGCGACCGCCAGGTAGTCGGGCTCCGACCCGGCCTGCGGCGTACGGCCGGGCCCGCGCCGCAGCCCGGCGACTCGCCCGGTGTCGGCCCGGCGCACCCGGGACGTCCTGAGCAGGCTGGTGAGGATGCGCCCGACGTGGCTCAGGGCGTTGCGGAGCATGGCACTGAACCGCGTGGCGATTTCCTTCAGCCGAGGGAGCAGGTGTGGAGCGAAGGTGACCACGGCGCCGGCGGCGACCGCGACCGCCGCCAGCAGACCGCCGGCCCACTTGATGATGGCCGTCGAGACGCGCAGGCTGTCGGCGGCCGTGGTGAGGCGGCCGGCGAGGTCGGTCGCCTGGGGTACGGCGCCGTCGCGGCTGGTCATGTGGGCATGCAGGGTGTCCGTGGCTAGACCCTGGTTGGAGCCGGCCAGCCGGTAGGCCTGCCCGCCCGCGTGGGCCAGCAGCCGGTGATGGGCGGCCGCCCGGTCCAGCTCGCCGATGTGCTTGTCGAGCAGGGTGGTGTCGGGCAGCGGGGGGACATCGAGCAGGCTGAGGCCGCTGGCGACCGCCGGCTCGCTCATCAGGCTCATGCCTCGAACAGCCCCGCCGGCGTGTCCCTCATCGTGCTGGCGCGCTCGGCCTCCCTGTTCCGCTCGGCCATGACGACCTGGCCGTCGCCGACGTGACGCAGATTGGCGCCGAGCCGTTCGCACTCGTCCAGCAGGTTGCGCCTCAGCCGCAGGTAGGGGCCGGAGAACTCCTCGTACGGCAACGGAGCCTCCTCGCCCCACTCGCTTCGCAGCCCGGCGACGAAGTCGGCATGCTCGTCCGCCAGCTTTCCGAAGGCGTGTCCGGAGGCGGACCGGCTGTGGGCGTCGATCACCACCCCGTCGCGCGGTCCCCAGGTCACCTGTCCTCCGACCGGCGCGGCATCTCGTCGAGCGACACGGTGAGCCGTTCGGAGTCGCGTATGGACTGGACCTCCGGTTCGTCTTCGCCGGTCTCGCGCACGTCGTGCCCGCTGGGGTCAGCCATGCGACACCTCCCCGCACCCATCTATTCGATCACGATAGATGGTAGGACGACGTCGACTTGGTGATCACCCCGGTCGCCGTCCTGTCACGAATCAGTACATGATCCGCCAGACAGACGTTACCCGCCGGCCAGACTTCAGCGGTCGTCGTCCCAGGAAAGAGCGGTCATCCGCCAGCCCTCCGGCGTGCGCAGGAAGTGGATGCTCTTCGTCCCGGCTCCGGTGAACGGCGTGCCGTTGTGAATGCCGCGCTTACGGTAGCGGCCCAGTCGTTGCGCGACGTCGCCGAAGATCTCCGTGCGCTCCCAGATCTCCTCTTCGGAGAACTCGGTGAGCTCGCCCGAGGCCAGCAGCTTCTGCCGTGGCTCGACGAACGAATCCAGGTCGTAGACCTCCTGCTGCGACCCGCCCCTGACGATGATCCCACCCGGGACGAAGAGCCGGTGGATCGCACCGACGTCCGGGCGGGCACCGCCCGCGTTGGTGAACAGCCGGAAGAAGGCGGCCGTCAGCTCGTCGATCTCGGCCTTGTCGGCGGCGGCCCGTGCGCCCCGGGCGCGCCACTCGTCGGCGAGCACCGACCAGACCGCGAGGTCGACGCGCCGGTCCCCGGACAGGAAGGCCTGCCGCAGGGTGCCGTCGAGGGTCATGCCCAGCCGCTTGGCGACGTTGATGCTGCGCACGTTGTCGGCGTTGGTCCGCCATTCGACGCGCTGGATGCCGCGCTCGTTCACCGCCCAGTCGATGATCCGCTCGGCGGCGCGGGTGATCAGCCCGTTTCCCTCCGCGCCGGGTTCGAGCCAGCAGCCCGCCTCGCAGACGCCCAGCGCGGTGTCGAACGACACGAACAGCACGCCGCCGACGAGCGTGCCCTCCAGCCAGATCCCCCAGATGCCGCCCGCGTCCTGCGCCCGTTTGTCGGCGTAGCGCTGCAACAGCGCGCGGGCCCCGGTGAGGTCGGTGGCGCGGAACGACGATCCCACCCACGGTGAGATGTGCTCGCGGGCCCGGTCGAGATGGGAGAGGAACTCCTCGGCCAGCCAGGGCTCAAGGGGCCGCAACTCGGCGCGAGCGGTGAGGGGAAGGGAGAACATAGGGCCTCCGAGCGCGTTCATAACAAACGTTCGGTATGTACCCTAATAGGTCATGAGCCCTCCGCGCACCGACCACGAAGCCCGGCGTCAGGACGTCTCCGAGGCGGTCTGGCGGGTCCTCGCCGAACACGGGTTCGCCGGCCTCACCCTGCGCGCGGTCGCGGCGGCCCTGGGGGCTTCCACCGGGCTCGTCACGCACTACTTCGCGGGCAAGCACGAGCTGATCGCCCACGCCCTCGACATCCTGGAAGCGCGCACGCAGCAGCGCCCGCGCCTGCGGGCGCCCGCGGCCGGGCTGGCCGCGCTGCGCACCCACATGCTCAACATCCTCCCGCTGACACCGGAGGGCGCGGCGATGAACCGGATCTGGGTCGCCTCCTGGGATGTGGCCCTCTCCGATCCCGCGCTCTTCACCGCGCAGACCACCCGCTACGAGCGCATCCGCGCGGGGCTGTACACCGCGATCGAAGACGCGCAGCGTCTGGGCGAGCTGCCCGCCCAGGCCGATCCGCGGCGGCTGGCCACGACCGTGCTGTCCTTCACACACGGCCTGGTGGTGCAGGCGCTCTTCGACCCGGAGAGGTTCCCGCCGGATCACCAGGTCGAGCTCGTCGACGACTTCCTCGCCACGCTCACCCGCTGACGCGTCACGGGACCAGGACGATCTTGCCCGTGGTGTGGCGGGCCGAGATCAGCTCGTGCGCCTTGGCCGCCTCGGCCAGCGGCAGCACCTGGCCGACATGCACCTTGAGCCGCCCGGTCTCCACCAGGGTGGCCAGCTGGGCCAGGTCGGCCGCCGAGGGACGCACGTTCTGCACGGCGAGCCGTACCCCCTGTTCGGCCGCGGCCTCCGGGGTGATGCCGAGGTTGCTGCCGACGGCCCCGACAAGCACGCCGCCGGGCTTGAGGACGGCGGCCGAACGCGGCCCGTACTCGCCTCCGACCAGATCGAGCACCACGTCCACCGGCCCGGCCTCCGCGACGAAGTCCGCGGTGGTGTGGTCGATCAGTGTGTCCGCGCCGAGTCCGCGGAGGAAGTCGTGCTTTTCGGCTCGGGCGGTGCCGATGACGTGCGCTCCTCCCGCCTTGGCGATCTGGACGGCCAGATGACCGACACCGCCGGCGGCGGCGTGGATGAGCACCCGCTGGCCCGCGCTGACGCGTGCGAGGCCGACCAGCGCCTGCCAGGCGGTCAGACCGGCCAGCGGCAGCGCGCCCGCCTCCTCCATGGTCAGCCCGGTGGGCTTGTGGATGATCTCGTTGGGCGAAGCCAGCACGTAGTCGGCATAGGCGTTGCCGGCGCCGGGGAACGCGAGCAGGCCAAGGACCTCGTCACCGGGGGCGAACGCGGACACGCCGGGTCCCGCGAGCTCGACCACTCCCGCGACGTCCCAGCCGATGGTGTACGGCGGCTCGCCGAGCAGCGGATAGGCTCCGGACCGGACGGCCCCGTCGACCGGGTTGACTCCGGCGGCCCCGACCTTGATCAGAACCTGTCCGTAACTCGGTTCCGGCCGGTCGACGTCGACGACCTTGAGCACGGACGGGTCGCCGAAAGCGGACTGGGTGATGGCACGCATCTTGCTCTCCTCGGTTGGGGCACCTTGTCGAGATCAATCGTGGCCGGAACGGTATCTATTTGTAAGAAGGCACTTCTAGGGTATATAGGTACCTCATGGATACCACCCCTGTTATGGGAGAATTCGGCGTCGTTGACGCGTACCTGAGAGAGTGCGCCTCGCGGACCGTCCTGGAAGCCATCGCCAACAAGTGGACCTGCCTGGTGGTGGACACCCTGCAGGCCGGTCCGGTCCGGTTCGGCGCGCTGCGCCGCCGGCTCGACGGGATCACCCAGAAGAGCCTCACCCAGACGCTGCGAAACCTGGAACGCGACGGGATGGTGATCCGTACCGTCTATCCGACGATCCCACCCAGGGTGGAATACGAGCTCAGCGAGCTGGGGCGGAGCGTGGCCGCGCTGATGGAGGGAATCAGGCGCTGGTCCGAGGAGCACCTGATCGAGATTCTGGACGCTCGCGACGTCTACGACCTTCGCGCGGCCGAGGAGCCCGAGCCCGTGCGGGCGCACTGAGCCCCGGTCGCGGCCGGGGGCCTTGACATGGCGAGTCAGGTTCCGATACTCCGGAACTGTGGGTCCAGCTGACATGGATTCACGGTGTCGCCGGCCAGGGAGCCGGGAATCTCCGCTCTCTGACGGGCGAGGTGGAGGTGCCCATGGCGACCTATGAATATATTTGTCCGAATTGTGGGCTTTTTGAGGTGCATCTCGCGATAGGAACCGCACCGGCCTCTCGCCACTGTTCCACATGCGAGCGCGACGCCCGCCGTGTCTTCTCCCCGCCGAACTTCTCTTCGACGCATCCCTCGCTGTCCGCCGCGCTCGATCGCGACGAACAGAGCCGGGACGCGCCCGAGGTCGTCTCCAGCGTGCCCCGTCGGCGGCGCCCGCGGCCGCCGCACCCGGCGCTGGCGCGCCTGCCTCGACCATGAGTGGCGAAACGCACAACAACACATTCACGTACGTCCGAACCTGCGACGCCTGACGCCTGGCGAAAGCTGACGCTCGGATGCGGCCACGGTCAGCACGGTCTGGGCACGGCCGTGCCACCGGATGGCGTACGCGGATCACGCTGCCCAACTGAACAGCCCATCACAGACACAAGGGGGTGTGTCATCGATGGGAGTCGTCGGACTGCTTTATGTCGGCGCGGTGCTCTTCATCAACGGGCTGATGCTTCTGGGGAGGATCGATCCACGAGCGGCGGCCATCCTCAACCTCTTCGTCGGGACGCTGCAGGTGATCACACCCACCGTGCTGATCATCACTGCCGGCAACAGACCGGACGTGATCCTCGGCGCGTCGGGGATCTTCCTGTTCGGCTTCACCTATCTGTATGTGGGGATCGGCCTGCTCGGGGGGTTCGACAGCACCGGGATCGGCTACTTCTCGCTGTTCGTGGCCATCATGGCGCTGGGCTACTCGTTCGCCAACTACCGGCTCCTCAACGACAAGCCGTTCGCGGTCATCTGGCTCTACTGGTCGTTCCTGTGGCTGCTGTTCTTCCTGTTGCTCGGCTTGAAACACGAACACCTCACCACCTACACGGGCTGGGTGACGGCGATCGAGGGGTGGGTCACCGCGGCCATCCCGTCATATCTCCTGCTCACCGGCTACTGGCAGCGCTGGAACCAGGACCTTCTCGCGATCGTCCTGGTCGTGTTCGGCCTGGTGGTGTTCGGCGGGCTGTGGGTGCTGACGAGAAAGGGGGGAGCGGTCCCCACTCGGGCGGGTCCCGCAGGTGGAGAGACCATCACCGCTCATTAGGCCGGTCCGAGGCTCTCCGCCGACCTGGCGGGAAGCCGAGGCCGGCGAGCCGGGGAGGAGGTGGTGCCGCTTTCCGTGCTCGACCACTGCGTGCCTGATCAAGAGAAGGAGTCGTCATGCCAGAAGTCGTGTTCAGAGTGGACCAGTCGAAGTCGATGCGCGACCAGGACGTACCAGGTCATAACAGATGGCATCCGGACATTCCCGTGGCCGCCATGGTGCGGCCTGGAGATGAGTTCCGCGTCGAGTGCCGTGAGTGGACCGATGCTCAGCTGCACAACAGCGACACGGCCAACGACGTGCGAGACGTCGACCTCACCCACGCGCACATGCTGAGCGGGCCCATCGGGGTCGAGGGGGCGGAACCGGGCGATCTCCTGGTGATCGACATCCTCGACCTCGGGCCGGTCCCCCAGGAGATCGGCGACGCGCCGGGACAGGGATGGGGCTACACCGGCATCTTCGCCAAGGTGAACGGTGGGGGCTTCCTGACCGACTACTTCCCGGACGCCTACAAGGCCATCTGGGATTTCCACGGCGTCCAGGCGACGTCCCGCCACCTGCCCGGTATCCGTTACAGCGGTATCACCCACCCGGGCCTGTTCGGCACGGCGCCGTCGGCGGAGCTGCTCGCGAGCTGGAACCAGCGGGAGCAGGCTCTCATCGACACCGACCCCGACCGGGTCCCGCCGCTGGGTCTGCCGCCGCTGCCCGACAACACCCTGGCCGGGACGGCGACCGGCGAGGTGGCGGACCGCATCGCCCGGGAGGGCGCCCGGACCGTGCCCGCGCGGGAGAACGGCGGCAACCACGACATCAAGAACTTCACTCGCGGATCGCGCGTCTTCTACCCCGTTTACGTCAAGGACGCCAAGCTCTCCGGCGGAGACCTGCACTTCAGCCAGGGAGACGGGGAGATCACCTTCTGCGGCGCGATCGAGATGGGTGGATTCATCGACTTCCACGTCGAGCTCATCAAGGGAGGGATGGAGAAGTACGGCATCAGCACGAACCCGGTCTTCATGCCGGGCAACGTCGAACCGCGTTACTCGGAGTTCCTCACGTTCATCGGAGTGTCGGTCGACCACGACACGAACACCAACTACTACCTCGACGCGACGGTGGCCTACCGCCGGGCCTGCCTCAACGCCGTCGAGTACCTCAGGAGGTGGGGTTACACGGGCGAGCAGGCCTATCTGCTCCTGGGCTCGGCGCCCATCGAGGGGCGGATCAGCGGGATCGTCGACATCCCGAACGCCTGCTGCTCGCTCTACCTGCCTACAGCGATCTTCGACTTCGACGTGCGCCCGAACGCGGAGGGGCCCGTCCGTCAGGATCGCGGGCAGTGCGCCGTGACATCCTGATCGGCGAGGCGTGGCCGAATGCGGGGGCGGTGGCCCACACCTCCACCGCCCCCTGCTTGATCCTGCCAAATCGATCATCCCGCCGTGTGCCGTTTGCTCGACCTCAAGGCCGAATGTTGACCATGCTACGTTGAACGAAGTATGGTCCTCGTCATGCCGAGAGGATCATCAGAGGCCGGCGAGCCGATGCATTTCATCCTGGCCGTGTTCCTGGGCGGTCCGTGCCACGGGCATGTGATCTTGAAGGGCGTCGCCGAGCTCTTCCGGGGGCGCGTCCTGAGAGCGTCCTGCTCATGACGGTCCTCGAACGGCGCTACCGCCGGCTGCTTCTGGCCTACCCCCGCGAATACCGGTCCGCTCACGGTGACGAGCTCCTCGACCTTCTGCTCGACACCGCCGAACCCGGTAGCTCGCTGCCGTCGCTCAAGGAGGCGGCCGGACTGCTCGCTGGAGGGGTGCGCACCCGAGTGACGCGCGGGGGCCGGGAACCCGCCTGGGTCGAAGGGATGCATCTGGGGGTCACGGCCCTGACCATCGCCAACCTGGCGGTGCTGGTGCCGTACGCGCGTCTCCTGCCGCTGTGGGTGGCGCTGTCCGCGCTCGCCGTGATCGCCGTGCTGCGCGGGTGGGTACGGCCGGCGCTCCCGCTCGTGCTGATCACCGGTGTCAAGGCCGGCGCCCTGGCCACGGCCACGCCCCTGCTGGACCACACCCTCCTGCCGGTCTTTCCCGACTTCCTCGTCACCAGTGCCCTCTACTCCACCGGCGGGCTCTTCAGTGCGGTCGTCGGTCATGCGCTCGCCTTCACCGGCCTGCTGGCCCTGGCCGCCCGCGGGCGGCCCGGCCGCCCGCGATCGTGGTGCTGGCTGCTGGCGGTTCCGCTGGTCGCGGCGGCCGACCCGGAATGGATGGGCTACACGGAGGGAGCGGCCCTGCCACTGACCAGGATCCTCGTGGAGGGCGCGCTGCTCGGCACGGCCGTGTGGGCCGGTCACCTGGCGCGCGACCTCCGCTGGGCGCTGGCCTCGGCGATCTACCTGCTCGCGGCGTCGGTCCCGTTCGCCGAGAACCTTTCCGAGCTTTCCGTTCAGGACGAGGCCTACTGGGCCCTCCTCGCCTTCCTCACCCTGTTCGCCGCGATCGTGCCGTACGGCCGGCGCAGGCACGCCCTCCACTGAACTTTTCCTGACACCGGTTCCTGACAAAACCGGTCTGACACCAGGCGACGTCGACCCGCGACGCGCGCCCTCCTTTCCCTGCCTTCTCACAGGAGCGACACCCATGTTCGCAAGATCTACCGTTGTCGTCGCGCTCTCGCTGGCCGTGCTCACGGCATGCGGCTCGGAACCCGCGCCCGCCCCGCGACCGGCCGCGGCCCCCACCCCGAACAAGGCGTCGCAGGCCGCGCGGCAGGTGGAAAGGATCAAGGCCGACTGCATGAAGCAGAAGGGCTTCACCTACACCCCGTTCGTCCAGCCGCCGGAGAAGGAGTCCGAGACGGAGCGGAGGGCGGAGCAAGGCGACTACGCGGCGATGAAGGAGTTCCGTGCGAAGTACGGCTTCCGGGTCTTCGCCGCCCACGTCTATCCCAACGACCCGGCGTCGGGCGCCTTCGTCAGGGAAGCGATCGCCCCCGATCCCAACGACCGCTATCGGACCGCCCTCAACGACACCCAGCTCGAGGCCTACCAGGAAGCGGAGGATGCCTGCTTCGCCAAAGGCATGCAGAAGGTGCTGCACAAGAAGGTGTCCTCGCTCTTTGAACTGGTCACACAGCTCCACGAGAGATCGGAGCAGATCGAGGAGCGGGAGCTCGACGGCGATCCCCGGCTCGTGGAACTGGCGGTGTCCTTCGGCGACTGCCTCAAGGCCAAGGGCTACCCGGTGACCTCCCTCAAGCCGACCGCGATGGAGGACCGCGGGCAGGAGGCGTTCCGCGATGAACGGAAGGCTATGAAAGAAAAGTTCGGTCCGAGCGAGAACAGCAACTTGCCCAATCTCAAACCTGACCAGGCCCGGCCGTACCTCGTGAAGGAGATCAAGGCCGCGCTCGACGACCTGGAGTGCGGCAAGGACTTCTACGCCGTCTACGCGCCCAAGAAGCAGGAGATCCGGCTGCGGGTGCGGGCGGAGTTCGGCGAGACCATCTGACAGGGAGAGCGGGCGGCTTTCCCGCCGCGCCGTACGGCCGGCGCGGCCAGTGCGAGCACCCTCCTCACCGGCCTTCTCCTGACATCGGTTCCTGACACCAGGCGACGTCGACCGCGACGCGCGCCCTCTTTTCCCTGCCTTCTCACAGGAGTGCCATCCATGTTCGCAAGATCCGCCGTTGTCGTCGCGCTCTCGCTGGCCGTGCTCACGGCATGCGGCTCGGAACCCGCGTCCGCGCCGGTCGCGGCGCCCACTCGAACTCAAGGCGACGTCGCGCAGAACGCGTGGCGGATGGAGAGGATCAAGGCCGACTGCATGAAGCAGAAGGGCTTCACCTACGTCCCGTTCGTCATGCCGCGGCAGAAGCAGTCCGAGACGGAGCGGAGGGCGGAGCAAGGCGACTACGCGGCGATGAAGGAGCTCCGTGCGAAATATGGCTTCAAGGTCTTTGCCCGCTTCATCTACCCCGGCGACCCGCAGGCGGGCGACATAACCAGGGAGATGTTCCCCGTCGATCCCAACGAACGGATCCAGGACGCGCTCAACCTGACTCAGATCAACGCCTATGACAACGCTCAGAAGGACTGCACCGTCAAGGCCGCGCAGGAGGTGGTGCACAAGAAGGTGACCTCGCAACTGGATCTGGACAACCAGCGCTTCAAAAAGCTCGATCAGGTGATGGGGCGGGAGCTCGACGGCGATCCCCGGCTCGTGGAACTGGCGGCGCCCTTCGGCGACTGCCTCAAGGCCAAGGGATATCCGGTGACCTCCCTCAAGCCGACCGTGATGGCCGTCAGCAAACAAAGGGCGGAGGCGATCTTCCTGGAGGCGAAGAAGCTCGGTCGGGGGAAAAGACACGAAGACCTGTCTCATCTCGCCCCCGAACAGCTCCGGCCGTACCTCGTGAAGGAGATCAAGACCGCGCTCGACGACCTGGAGTGCGGCAAGGACTTCTACGCCGTCTACCTGCCGAAGAAACAGGAGATCGAGCAGCGGGTGCAGCGCGAGTTCGGCTCCTGATGACAGCGTGAGCGGACGCCCAGGAAGGCGCCCGGCGCCCTGCGGCGGCAGGTGGCACCGCCTACTTCTTCTCCTCGTCGAACTTCCGGGTGTCGCGGGGTTCGACGTAGGGCTCCTCGTCGGCCGGCCGGCCTTCCCGTACGGCACGCTCGCGGGCGAGTTCGGCGTCGAACTCGACCCCGAGCAGGACGGCGATGTTGGAGATCCACAACCAGATCAGGAAGACGACCACCCCGGCGAGGGCCGCGTAGGTCTTGCTGTAGGAGCCGAAGTTGGCCACGTAGAACCCGAAAACGGCGGAGGCGGCGATCCACAGGAGGACGGCGAGCGTGCTGCCGGGGGTGATCCAGCGGAACCCGGGATGCTCGACGTTGGGGGCGGCCCAGTACAGCAGGGCCAGGACCAGGATCACCATGATCACCAGGATTGGCCATTTGACGATGCCCCAGATCGTGATCGCCGTATCGCCGACCCCGAGGAGCCTCCCGGCCCGCTCGGCGAGCCCGCCGGTGAACACGACCGCGACCGAGCCGATCGCCGCCAGGATCACCAGGACGGCGGTGATGGCCAGGCGCAGCGGCAGGGTCTTCCAGATGGGCCGGCCCTCGGGCATCTCGTACACGATGTTGGCGGCCCGCATGAACGCTCCGACGTAACCGGAGGCCGACCAGAGCGCGACGGCGATACCCAGGATCGCCGCGATTCCGGCGGCACGCTGGCTGCTCTGCAGGGCCTGGAGCGCGGCATCGAGGGTCTGCCGGGCGGGCCCGGGGGCGACGGCGCCCAGGTTGTCGATGAGGGACTGGGTGGCCGACTGGCCGAACAGGCCGAGCACCGAGATCACGGCCAGCAGCGCGGGAAAGATCGACAGCATCGCGTAGTAGGTGAGGGCGGCGGCCCAGTCGGTGAGGTTGTCGTCCTGAAACTCCTTGGCCGTCCGTTTGAGCACGCTCCACCATGACCTTTTGGGCAGCTCGGCCGGGCTCTCGGGCGCCGTCTCGCTCTCCGGCACGCGGCCGGTGGCCGCCTCTTCTCCGGCGGTGGCCTCGGCCCGCCACATGTCTTCCTGTCGCCGATGCGGCCCCACTCCGGTAGGAAACTCACTCATCGAGGTCTCCAAAGGTTGCGCGTCCTCGCTTGGAGTCGGCGCTACCCTCCCCGGCCGGGTGAATCCGCGAATCAACCTAAATCCCGCTAAAAGTCTCACCCCATCAGCCGTGCGGCCGGAGGCCGGACGGTCCGGCGCAGAGGCCGGACGGGTCGGCCCGGAGACCGGATGGGCGGTTCGCAAGCCGGATATTTCGGTGCATGGCGAACTATTGAGGTCCTAAGGTTCGAATATGGAACAGACCACCACTTCAGAGGCCCGTGCCGACCGTCGGGCGCTCGCGGCGGCGGCCGTCACGGTGCTGCTGTGGGCTTCCGCGTTCGTCGCCATCCGCAGCGCCGCGCAGTATTTCGCCCCCGGAGCCCTGGCCCTGGGCCGGCTGCTGGCGGGCTCGGTCGTTCTCGGGCTCATCTGGCTGGTGCGACGTGAAGGGCTGCCGCCACGTGCCGCGTGGCCCGGCATCCTGGGCTCGGGGATCCTGTGGTTCGGCCTCTACATGGTGGCCCTGAACTGGGGAGAGCAGGAGGTGGACGCGGGCACCGCCGCGATGGTCGTCAACATCGGCCCGGTGCTCATCGCGCTCCTCGGCGGCTGGCTGCTCAAGGAGGGGTTCGCGCCCCGGTTGCTGGCCGGGATGGCGGTCTCGTTCGCCGGCGCCGTCGTGGTGGGGGTCTCCATGTCCGACGGGGGCCGGGCGTCGGTCGTCGGCGTCCTGCTGTGCCTGCTCGCCGCCGTCACCTACGCCGGTGGTGTGGTCTGCCAGAAGCCCGCGCTGCGGCACGCCTCGGCGTTGCAGGTCACCACCTTCGGCTGCTTCGTCGGCACGGCGGCCTGCCTGCCGTTCGCGGGCCAGCTGGTGACCCAGGTCGCGAGCGCCCCGCTGCCGGCGGTGTTGAACGTCGTCTACCTGGGCGTCTTTCCGACGGCCCTGGCGTTCACCACCTGGGCGTACGCGCTCGCCCGCACCACCGCCGGGAAGATGGGCGCCACGACCTACGTCGTTCCGGCCCTGGTGGTCGTGATGGCCTGGGCGCTCCTCGGGGAGGTTCCGGGCTGGCTGACCCTCGTCGGCGGCCTGCTGTGCCTCGCCGGCGTGGCCGTCTCCCGAGGACGGGGAAAGCCGGAGGGCGGCCGTGGACGAGGTGACCGGCGCCGGGCCCCCGCCGAGTCGTCAGCCTCCCGTTCCGTACAGCATTAGCCGGTGGAACTCCGGGTCGGGGCCCGTCCGGGGACTTGGAGCGTTTTCGACGGGTTGTGCGGTCGTCATCTGGTCGAACGTGATCCGCTCTGGAAGGTGTCGCCACTTCTCGCGCTTCTCTTCCGCCACGGCGCCTCCTCGTGATCCTTTTCTCCCACTTTACCGGATCGTGACTTTCGTGGGCGGAAATCGTCTGGCTCATTCCGGCCGGGGTGGAGGCCCCCATGTGGCCGGGACGGTCAGGCGGGGATCGACACGCCCACGCCGCCCCGGGTCCGCGCGCCGTACCGCTCCTTCTCCTTGGCGATGTCGAGGGGCTTGATGTCGCCGCGCCCGCCCAGCACCTCCTCGGTGATCAGGTCGGCCGGGACCAGCCAGGACACCTCGAACTCCAGACCGTCGGGGTCCTTGGCGTACAGGGCCTTGGTGGTGGAGTGGTCGGAGGCGCCGACCAGGGCGTTCAGCTCGCCGAGCTTGAGCGCGATCCGCTCCAGCTCCTCCAGCGTGTCGATCTCCCAGGCCAGGTGATAGAGCCCGACGGTGGAGCGCCCGGCGCCGGAGGGGCCGGCCTGGGCGCCGATCTCGAACAGGCCGAGGTCGTGGTCGTTGCTGGAGCCGGAGGCCTGTAGGAAGGCCGCGCCCCGCATGCCCATGACGACCTTGAAGCCGAGGGCCTCCCGGTAGAAGGCGACGCTGCGCTCGACGTCGCGCACGAACAGGACCGCGTGGTTGAGGCGCTGGATCGGCATGCTTCCTCCATAAAACTTGAACTCTCAAGTACTCTATCCTCGAATACTTGAGAGTTCAAGTAAGCTGTGTCCGTGACGCGATGGCTGGACGATGACGAGCAGCGTGCATGGCGTGCGTTCATGGGAGCCACGCAGCTCGTCCACGAGGAGCTGGACCGGCAGCTGCAACGCGATTCCGGCATGCCGCACGCCTACTACGCGACGCTGGTGAAGCTGTCGGAGGCGCCGGGCCGCATGATGCGGATGAGCGAGCTCGCGGTGGAGGTCGGCTCCTCGCAGAGCCGGCTCTCCCACGCGGTGGCCCGGCTGGAGGAGCGCGGCTGGGTGCGGCGCGAGCCGTGCGCGGCCGACAAGCGCGTGAGCTGGGCGGTGCTCACCGACGAGGGGTTCGCGGCGCTCGCCACGGCGGCGCCCGGACATGTCGAGGCCGTACGGCGGAGCCTGTTCGACCTGCTCGACCCCGAGCAGGTCCGACAGCTCACCGAGATCTGCACGGCGGTGCTCAGGAAGGGCGCCCCCTGAGTCCCGCGAAGGCGGCCTCCCCGTCTCGGGAAGCCCTCGGGAGGCTCGCGGGAAGCCTCGGGAGCCTCGGAAGGCCCCGGGAAGCCTCGGGGCCCCGGGAAGAAGGATCTTTCCCAGCGGGCCGTGAAGCCGACCGCCGGTTGTTCGTCGTACCGTTTCCCCCGACCAATTCGACTCAACAGGGGGATGCGGACATGGCGGAGGCTTCTCTGATCCAGGCGAACACCGAGCACGAGGCGAATCGCATGCTCTTCCGGATCGTCCACGAGATCGCGGTGGCATACGCCGGCGCGGACATGCCCCAGGTGGTCGCCGCACTTCGCGGGCGGCTGGTCGACGTGCCGGGCCTGGACGACGACGGGCTCCGGCGGATCGCCGAGGAGATCAGCGTGGGGCGAGACCCGTCTGGGTTGTAGTCACGTAGGTCCCCGGATCGGCGATGATCCGGTGGATGACCTGCCCGGCGGCGCCCAGGGTCGCGGCGTCGACGCCGAGCCGGGAGACCGTGAGCTCGGGGACGGCGCGGCGCATCCTGGCCAGCCGGGCGGTCATCGTCTCGCGAGCCGGGGCGTGGACCCAGGGGAACAGCGGGGCGAAGATCCCGCCCAGCACGATCGTCCCGGGGTCCATCAGGTGGACCGCCGAGGTGAGGACGATGCCGAGCGCCTGCCCGGCGCGCTCGCAGGCGCGTAGCGCGCGTTTCTCGCCCGCCTGGAGGTGCGTCAGGAGATCGGGCATCCGAGCCAGGCCGGCGGCTCGCAGGAGGGCCTTCTGGTCCGCGTACTGCTCCAGGCATCCCTGCCCGCCGCAGCGGCAGGCGGGGCCGTCGGGAGAGACGATCATATGGCCCAGCTCCCCGGCGAAGCCGTGGGCGCCGCGGAACAGCCTGCCGTCGATCACCAGGCCGGCGCCGATGCCGATCTCTCCGGACACGCGAAGGAAGTCGAGGGGACCGGAGCCGAACCAGAGCTCGCCCAGCGCGGCGAGATTCGCCTCGTTCTCCACGGTCACGGGGAAGTTCAGCAGGTCGCCGACGCGGACGTTGCTCCAGCCGAGGTTCGGGGCGGTGCAGAACAGCCCGCCGGTCACGGGGCCGGGGACGGCGAGGGCGGATCCGGCGATGACAAGCCCGGCCGAACGTGCTTCATCCACAGCCCTGTGGGCAAGTTTCTGCAGGTGAGCAAGAGTTTCCACAGGAGAGGCGACCTGGTTGTCCACAGCCTGTGTATGACTGACCCGTACTGCGAGCGTGAGATCCACGACGCAGACGGACAGGTAGGCGACGCTGACCTCCAGGCCGAGCGCCGCGACCCGGCCCCCGCTGAGGCTGACCGCCCTTCCCGGACGCCCGCGCTCGCCGTCCCTGAGCGCATCCGACTCCGCGACCATGCCCGCGTCGAGCAGGTCGCCGACCATCTTGGACACCGTGGTCTTGGTCAGCCCGGTGATCTCGGCCAGCGCCGCCCGGGTGATCGGCCCGTTCCGGTGGACCTCGCCGAGGACCACGCCGAGGTTGCGGGCGCGCATCGAATCGTGGCGTACGGGCTGCGTCATGGAACCCCCCACTCCTTGACGATCCCACCATCCCTGTCCACGTTAAGTCCATAACGTGGATTAAATTGGAGAATCGCAGATGAGCGACTACATCCCCAATCCCGAAGACCGTTTCACCTTCGGGCTGTGGACCGTGGGCTGGCAGGCCCGCGACCCCTTCGGGGACGCGACCCGGCCCCCGCTGGATCCGGTGGAGAGCGTCCACCGGCTCGCCGAGCTCGGCGCCTACGGCGTCAGCTTCCACGACGACGACCTGCTGGCCGTCGAGCACGACCGTGACAGGGCCGTCGAGCGGTTCAGGAAGGCACTGGCCGAGACCGGGATGAAGGTCCCGATGGCCACCACCAACCTGTTCACCCACCCGGTCTTCAAGGACGGCGCGTTCACGAGCAACGACCGTGACATCCGCCGCCACGCCCTTCGCAAGGTGATCCGCAACCTCGACCTGGCCGCCGAGCTCGGCGCCGCCACCTACGTCTGCTGGGGCGGCCGCGAGGGCGCCGAGTCCGGGGCCGCCAAGGACGTCAGGGCCGCGCTCGACCGCTACAAGGAGGCCATGGACCTGCTGACCTCCTATGTGATCGACCGGGGATACGACATCAGGTTCGCCATCGAGCCCAAGCCGAACGAGCCGCGTGGCGACATCCTGCTGCCGACCATCGGTCACGCCCTGGCCTTCATCAACGAGCTGGAGCATCCCGAGCGGGTCGGTCTCAACCCGGAGGTCGGCCACGAGGAGATGTCCGGGCTCAACTTCGCGCACGGCGTCGCGCAGGCGCTCTGGCACGGCAAGCTGTTCCACATCGACCTCAACGGCCAGCACGGTCCGAGATACGACCAGGACCTCGTCTTCGGCCACGGTGATGTGATCGGCTCGTTCTTCCTGGTGGACCTGCTGGAGAACGGCGGCTACGACGGCCCCCGGCACTTCGACTACAAACCGCCGCGCACCGAGGACGCCGAGGACGTCTGGGTCTCGGCCACCGCCAACATGCGCACCTACCTGATCCTGAAGGAGAAGGCCAAGGCCTACCGCGCCGATCCGGAGGTCGCCGAGGCGCTGGCCGCGAGCAGGGTAGCCGAGCTGGCCGAGCCCACGCTGGCCCCCGGCGAGACACCGGCCGACCTGGCCCGCGACGACTTCGACCTGGAGGAGGCCGCCGCACGCGGCTTCCACTTCTCCCGCCTGAACCAGCTCGCCCTGGAGCACCTCCTCGGAGTCCGCGGATGACGCTCGTGGCCGGGACCGGCTCGCCGCCCTGAAGCCGCGAGGCGGTGCTCACGGACGCCGGGTGGCCGGGTTCTCAGGGATCGGTCAGGGTCGGGCCAGGGGTACCGCCGGATGTGTCGGGGACGGCTCGGCGGGCAGTCTTGGCGCATGCTCGCGCTGAGAAGGCTCTACCCGCTGGTCGCCTGTGCCGGGATCGCGATGGCCGTCGTGGCCGCGGTCGTCGGCCAGATCGACCCGGATCCGTATCTGGACCCGCTCAATCTGACGATCAGCGAGTACGCGGCGCTGGATCGCGGGGGAGCCACCGAGTTCGCCATGGCCTGCCTGGGAATCGCGTCCTTCGCCCTGGTCGTGGGATTGCGGGCGGTCAAGGCGCCGGTGGGCGCGGCGGCGGAGCGGCTGATGCTGGTGTGGAGCGCGGCGCTGATCGTGATCGCGATCGTGCCGACCACCGCCCCCGGGCTGGCGCTGGACCTGACCGCCCAGGTGCACCGCTACGTGTCGGTCGCCGCGTTCGTCGCCATGCCCGCGGCGGGCGCGCTGATGGTGGCGCGCTTCAGCGAGGACGAGCGGTGGCGGGTGGTGGCCAGGCCGGTGGAGTGGCTGGCGCTGGTCGGCGGGTTCGGGCTGCTGGCGATCACCTACGTGGCGCTTCCGGGCGACCGGGTGCTGATCGGCCTGGTCGAGCGGGCGCTGCTGGGCGCGGAGGTCGCGCTGATCGGGGTGCTGGCCGTACGGCTGGCACAGCTGACCTGGACGCGGGACGCCAGCCGTGTCTCACGTGCCGCTCTGGGCAGACTTGTCACATCTCATGACTCTTTCCTGACAGGTCACAAATAGGATACGAATAACAGGAGTAGTCAGTGCTATCCTCGTCGGCGATCTGAGATCGTCCGGAGGTCTCCACTCCGGCGCTCCGAGACCGAACCGTTGAGGTGACATGGCATCGAGCAAGTCCATCCGGTTCAAGATCTCAGTGCTGGTGGCGATCCCGTTGACCTCGCTGGTCGCGCTGTGGGGCTTCGCGGCGACCGTCACGGTCGGCGACTCGATGAGCCTGCTCGCCGTCACCACGCTGTACGACTCCTTCGGCGGTCCCGGTGACGACCTGAGCAACGCGATCCAGCGCGAGCACCTGCTGTCGGCCGAATATCTGGCCAGCCGTTCGGAGGCCGACCGCGCCACCCTCACCGGGCAGCGCGCGGTGACCGACCAGGCCCGCAGGCACTTCCGCGAGGCGACCACCTCCGACGCGGCCCAGTCGGCCATGACCGAAGAGGTGCGGGTCCGCTTCGACGAGCTGATGAGCCACGTGAACGCGCTCGACACGGTCCGGGCCAGGGTCGACAACAACCGGATCGGGCCGGTCACGCTCACCAAAGAGTTCGCCCTGGTGCCCGAGGCCCTGCATCGGCTCTTCAACAGCATGAGCCTCAACAACGACCTGCCGCTCTACCGGCAGTCGCGCGGCCTCACCCTGATCATCTACGCCAAGGACTTCCTCAGCCGGCAGCGGGCGCTCGCGGCCGGACCGCTCTCACTCGCCCGCCCGCTGTCGGAGGCCGAGATCGAGCTGTTCGCGCAGCTCTCCATCAAGCGGGCCTTCCTCATGGAGCAGGGTCTGCCGGAGCTGGATCCGGATCTGCGCGAGTCCTTCAACGAGCTGTCCACCTCGCGGCTGTACTCCAGGTTCACCGACCTGGAGGAGCGCGTGCTGAAGGGCTCCGTCGTGTCGTTCACCGACTGGCGGGCCGCGAGCAACGAGCTGGAGGCGGCCTACCAGAGATCCATAGTGACGATCGGGACCGCCCTGTCCGAGCGGGCGACGCCCGCGGCCTTCGAGACCTTCGCCAAGGCCGGGATCGCGGGCGTGCTCGGGCTCCTGGCGGTCGTCGCGTCGGTGCTGGTCTCCTACCGGGTGGGCCGAGGGCTCACCCACGAGCTCGCCGGCGTACGGCGGGCCGCCGCGGAGCTGGCGGAGGTGCGGCTGCCGAGGGTCATGGAGAAGCTGCGCCGGGGCGAGACGGTGGACGTGGAGGGCGAGGCGCCCTCGCTGACGCCGATGGGCAGCACGGCCGAGGTCCACGCCGTGGCCGCCGCCTTCGACAGCGTCCAGTACCGTGCCGTGGACGCCGCCGTGGAGCAGGCCAAACTGCGCGACGCCGTCGCCCAGTCCTTCCGCAACCTCGCCCGGCGGAGCCAGTCGCTGCTGCAGCGCCAGCTGAAGCTGCTCGACGGGATGCAGAAGCAGACGGAGGACGCGGAGGCGCTGGGGAAGCTGTTCCAGCTCGACCACCTCACCACCCGCATGCGCCGTCACGCCGAGGGCCTGGTGATCCTCTCCGGCGGAGCGGCGGGCCGTAAGTGGCGCTCGTCGGTCCTGATGGAGGACGTGCTGCGCGGCGCCGCGGCCCAGGTCGAAGACTACGCCCGGGTACGGATCTACCCGATGGCCGGAACCACCCTGGTCGGCGACGCGGTGGCGGACATGATGCACCTGTTCGCCGAGATCATCGAGAACGCCACGGTCTTCTCCCCGCCCGGGGGCGAGGTGTCGGTCCGGGGCGAGCTCGTGGGCCGGGGTTTCACGGTCGAGATCGAGGACAGAGGGCTCGGCCTGACCCCGGAGAAGCGCACCGCGATCAACGAGCGCCTGGCCAGCCCACCGGAGTTCGACCCGGCCGAGACCGACCGGCTGGGCTTCGCGGTGGTCGGCCTGCTGGCCGCGCGATACGGGGTCAGCGTGGCGCTGCGGGCCTCGCCGTACGGCGGGACCGGGGTGGTCATCCTGCTTCCGGAATCCCTGCTGGGAGACCCCGAGCCGGTCGAGCCGGTGCTGCGGGAGGTGCCCAAGCCCGCGGAGCCGGTGCTGCGGGAGGTCTCGGAGCCCGCCGGATTCGCGGACTCCGCGGTTCCGGTCCCGGCCGATCTGTGGAAGGCGCCGGTGCGGCGTGGAAACGGAGGGCTGCCTCGCCGGGTGCGTCAGGCGAACCTGTCGCCGCAGTTGCAGCGGCAGGAGCCCCAGCCGGCGTCCGGGCCCGCGGAGCGGTCGCCCGAAGAGGCGCGGGCGTTGCTGAACTCGCTCCAGTCGGGATGGCGGCGCGGGCGGGCCGCCGATGATGAGGACGGGGAGAACAACAGTGGTAGGGATCGATGAACGGGGCTCGGAAGCGCAAGCGCGGCCGCTGAGCCAGGGCCACGAGATCGATCAGGACCCAAACAAGCGTGATCACAAGGGGAAAGGGTTTTACCACGTGCCGGGTGAGCTTTATTGGCTGCTGGATGACTTCGTCACGAGCGTGGCGGACGTCTCGCACGCGCTGATCCTGTCCAACGACGGGCTGCTGATGGCCTCGTCGCGGGAGCTGAGCAAGGAGGACGCCGATCACCTGTCGGCGGTCGCCTCCGGTTTCCAGAGCTTGGCCAAGGGGACCAGCCTGCAGTTCGGCGGCGGAGCCGTACGTCAGACGATGGTGGAGATGGACTCCGCGTTCCTCTTCGTCACCTCTGCCGGTCAGGGAAGCTGCCTGGCGGTCATGACCACCGGCGCCGCCGACGTCGGGCTGATCGCCTACGAGATGGCCCGCCTGGTCACCCGTGTCGGCCAGCATCTGGCCACCAGCCCCCGGATGGCAGGCCAATGAGCGACGTCGAGTGGGTCGACGAGGAGGCGGGCCCGGTGGTCCGCCCCTACGCGCTGACGGGCGGGAGGACCAAGGCGTCCTCCGCCGCGTTCGACCTGCTGTCGATGGTGGTGGCGACGGGGGCGGCGATCTCCGCCAGCTCGCACCTGGGGTCGGAGCATCGGCGGCTGCTCGGCCTGATGAAGCGGACCCGGCCGATCGTGGAGATCGCCTCGGACCTCGGGCTGCCGATCGGGGTCATCAAGGTGCTGCTGGGGGACCTGCTGGATCAGGGCCTGATTCTGGTGCGGTCGCCGCTGCCGGCGGCCACGCCGCCCGCGGAGAACCTCCTGCGGGAAGTGATCAGCGGCCTCCGGGCGCTCTGATCCCCCTGGATGTCCGAGTGCCTGTCGGGGGGCACGCGAAGCGCTCGGGCGGGCCGTCAGCGCCGTGGAAGGCGTGACTGGCCGGTAGTCCCGCGATGAGAGATCGCGGACTACCGGACCCGGTCAGCGCTGGCTTGCCGTCAGCACCCTCAGGGAGTGCTCCACAAGCGTCACCAGAACGGTTTTGGCCGACGCGCGACGCCGTACGTCACACAGCAGCACCGGGACGTCCGGGTCCAGGTCGAGGGCGACCCGCACATCCTCGGCCTCGTAGCGCTCGGCGCCGTCGAAGCAGTTGACCGCCACGATGAACGGCGTGCCGCGCTGTTCGAAGTAGTCGATCGAGGGGAAGCAGTCGGTCAGACGCCGGGTGTCGGCCAGCACGACCGCGCCCAGGGCGCCGTAGGACAGCTCGTCCCACATGAACCAGAACCGCTCCTGCCCGGGGGTGCCGAACAGGTACACGACCAGGCCTTCCCGGATCGTGATGCGGCCGAAGTCCATCGCCACCGTGGTGGTGGTCTTGCCCTCCACGCCCTCGACGTCGTCGATGCCGATGCCGCGGTCGGAGAGCACTTCCTCCGTGCGGAGCGGGCGGATCTCGCTGATCGCGCCGACAAGCGTGGTCTTGCCCACCCCGAAGCCGCCCGCGATGAGAATCTTGAGCGCGACGGGTTCGTCAGAGGGCCCGAAGTCCATTGATCACTTCCTTGAGAATGCGCTCGCTCGCCGAGGCGCGCCCGATCGAGATGAGGTTGTGGTCCTTCAGGTCGCCGAGGAGGACACGGACCACGCCGAGCGGCAGGTCGAGCTCCGACGCGATGTCGGCGACCGAGGTCGGGATGGCGACCAGAGAGAGGATGCGTTCCTGCTCCGGCCCGGGCACGAAGCCGCCCGGCGAGCCGGCGCGGGTCGCGGTGACGATCGCGATCAGGTCCAGCGCGTCACCGGAGGAGCGAGTACGGCCTCCGATGAGCGCGTAGGGCCGGACGACCGGTCCAGCCTCCTCGTCCATCCACTGGGTCATCCGTACCTCTCGCCTTCGGCTCGGGAATCGAACGACCCGTGCGCTCCGTGCCTGCCCCGGCTCATGAGAGGCCTTGGCGCGGATGGGTGGAGATGTGCTGGCCGACTCGTTTGACGAGCATGGCCATTTCGTACGCGATGTGGCCGACGTCGGCGTCGGAGTTGCTCAGCACGGCCAGGCAGGTTCCCTGCCCGGCGGCCGTGACGAACAGGAAGGCCGTCTCCATCTCCACGATGGTCTGGCGCACCTCACCGCCGCCGAAGTGGCGTCCCGCGCCGCGCGCCAGGCTCTGGAACCCGGCGGCCACCGCGGACAGATGTTCGGCGTCCTCCCTGCTGAGCCCCTTGGAGAAGCCCACGGCGAGCCCGTCCGTGGACAGGATCACAGCCTGTCGGACCGCGCCCACCCTGGTGGTCAGGTCATCGAGGAGCCAGTTCAGCTCGCCGGTGTTAGTCACTTTTCCGGTCATTAGTCCCCCTTATCACCTGTCGTGTGGTGTGCGTAGTCATTTCCGTGCTCTTCGCGCCCGCGCCGCGCGCCTGCCTGGAAGGCGGAGAACAGCGCGCGGACCTCGTCCGGCGAACGTTCGGAGGGCTCGGGTTCGGGCTCCGGCTCGGCGGGCGCCGCAGGCTCCTGCCGGAGCTGTGGCGCCAGGTTCGCCTGCCGTACCCGGCGGGGCAGACTCCCCGGCCCTGTGGTCTCGTGAGCGGGCTTACCGGCCGCCTCGGAGGCTGTGCCGCCGACCGGCTCGCGAACGGGTTCAGGAGCCGCTCCAGGGGCCTTCTGGCGGGCCAGCGGATCGGATGACACCACGGTGAGCGCCGGGGCGGCGAGAGGCGGAACGGAGGAACCCTGGGCGGAGGGGGCCTTGGCGGGGGGAACCGTCCTCGTCCGGCGGGGCAGGCCGTTGCCGGAGTGAGAAGGAGCGGCCGACGCGGACGGAGCGGCGGGCGAGGAGGGCCCGGTGAGCTCCGCCGGCTGCTCGGTGACCCGCTCGGCGGTGAGGGTGAGCGGTGAGGAGGACTCGGCGAGCACCGTGCGGGGGATGAGCACGATGGCCGTGGTGCCGCCGAACGGCGATCCGCGCAGGATGACCTGGATACCGTGCCGGGCGGCGAGCTGGCCCACCACGAACAGGCCGAGCCGGTCGCTGTCGGCCAGGTCGAACTCCGGCGGGTTGGCCAGCCGGTCGTTGATCGTCTCGTATTCGAGGGCGCTCAGGCCCAGGCCGCGGTCCTCCACCTCGATGGCGAAGCCGTTGGCCACGGCGTCGCCGCGCACGGTCACCGTGGTCTGCGGCGGGGCGTAGAGCGTGGCGTTCTCGATGAGCTCGGCTATGAGGTGGGTGATGTCGGCGACCGCGGTCCCGTCGAGCGAGGCGTCGGGCAGCGGCAGCACGTTGACCCGGGTGTAGTCCTCGACCTCGGCGATCGCGGCCCTGACGATGTCGACCACCGGCACCGGCTTGCGCCAGGCCCGGCCGGGCGCGGCGCCGGACAGGATGATCAGGCTCTCGGCGTGCCGCCTCATGCGGGTGGTCAGGTGGTCCAGCCGGAACAGGTCCTCAAGACCGTCGGGGTCGGCCGCCCGGCGCTGCATGCTGTCCAGCAGGCCGAGCTGGCGGTGGAGCAGGCCCTGGTTGCGCCGGGCCAGGTTCACGAAGACCTGGCTGACGCCCCGGCGCAGGTTGGCCTGGCCGACGGCGGCCTCGACGGCGGTGCGCTGCACCGAGCCGAACGCGTGGGCCACGTCGTGGACCTCCAGCGAGCCGTCCGCCTTGATCGGCGGCGCCTCGGCCTGCACGTCCACCTCCTCGCCGCGACGGAGCCGCTCGACGAGGCGCGGGAGCCGTACGTCGGCCAGCTCCAGGGCCGCCGAGCGGAGCCCGGCCAGCTCGCCGGCCAGGCGGCGACCGAAGCGGACCGAGATGATGATCGACGCGACCACCGCGATCAGGCCGACGCCGCCGGCGACCGCGATCCGGATCATGATGCCGGCGGCCACCGACTGGGCCCGTTCGGACAGCTTCTCGGTCGCGGCGAGGTTGACCCGGTCGAGCGAGGCCGACAGGTTGTCCGTGGTCGCCTTCCACTGACTCACCGAGGAGGGCAGCCGGCCGTTGCTCGCTCCGACGATGGCCCTCTCCAGCGCGGTGAACTTCTCGAAGGCCGCGGACTTGAAGATCTCCCGGTACGGCCGGTCCAACTCGGAGTCCAGGGCGGAAAGGCCGCGCGCGTACAGGAAACGCCGCGTGGCGACGTACTCGCCGAAGGCGCTGCGCTCCTCATCGGACATGCGATAGTCGATCAGCACCCCGCTGATCATCGCGTTCTCCCTGGCGATCATCTCGCGGGCGTTGCCCATCCACTGCATGGCCGTGGCCTGCTGGAAGATCGACAGGTCGGGGAGCGCGACCATCCGGTCGTACAGGAGGAAGACCGAGTCCAGGATCTGGTTGTAGCTCGACAGCACCTCCAACCGGCTGTGCCGGTTGCCGTCGATGCCGGAGCGGATGGCAGGAAGCCGGTCGAGCTGGTTGAGCAGCCCGTCCAGCGAGGCGCGCATCTCCGGGTCGTGGGAGTCGTCGGAGAGCGCCGCCGCGCGGAACTTCTCGACCGCCTGGTCGGTGTGGCGGCGCTGCTCGCTGACCGCGCTGGTGACGACCGGGGAACTGACCGTCACAGACGACTGCGTCCGCTCGGCCTGGAGCTGGAGCCCAAGCTCGGTGGAGGTCACGCCGACGGTCTGGTACAGCTGGTTCGCCCGCAGCAGGGCCGCTCCATCGCCGACGGTGAGGTTGAGGACGAAGCCCCACAGGGCGCTCAGCGACAACAGGGGTAAGAGCAGCAGCAAAAAGATCTTGAACCGAATTGACCGGTTTCCAGAGCCCATGCCACTCGTCCCAACCTCTGAGTGTGTGGAGGCTTGTGCTGCTTTGGGATGAATTCGCCTCCGGAAGATCGCACAGGAGACTAGCACCGATAAGGTTTCGGCGCAGTGGAGGATCTGATGATTAGTGTGATTACCGGGGCCAGTGCCGGAATCGGCGAGGCCGCCGCGGTCGAGCTGGCCGGGCGTGGGCAGCAGGTCGTCCTCGTCGGCCGGAACCCCGCCAAAGTCGCCCGGGTGGCCGAGCGGATCAGGGCCGTCTCAGGAACGACCCCGGACACACTGACCTGCGACTACACCTCCCTCGAAGACGTGCGCAGGCTGGGCGCGGAACTGCTTTCCCGCTATCCGCGGATTGACATTCTGATCAACAACGCGGGCGTCATGACCACCGAACGGACGCTCACGCGCGACGGCCACGAGACGACGATCCAGGTGAATCATCTCGCGCCTTTCCTGCTGACAAATCTTTTGCTGGACCGGGTGACCGGTCGGGTGATCACCACCTCGTCCCGGGCCGCCAAGACCGGACGCGTCGACCCCGCGGACCTGAACCGGGAGCGGCGGAGATGGAGCGGCTGGCTCCAGTACGGCGACTCCAAGCAGGCCAACGCCCTGTTCACGGTGGAACTGGCCCGGCGGCTCTCCGGGACCGGGGTGACCGCCACCTGCTTCCACCCGGGCGTGATCAAGACGGAGTTCGCCCCGAAGACGTTCATGATGTGGATGGTGAAGAACATCCCCGGCATGGGCCAGACCGCCGAGGAGGGCGCCAGGACCATGGTCCACCTCGCCACCCACCCCGACGGAGCCGCCTACCCCGGCCGCTACTTCGCCAAGAGCGCCCCCGCGTCCGTCCCCAAGGGCATGATCGACCCCACCCTGGCCCGCACCCTCTGGGACGCCAGCGCGGCGGCCGTCGCTTAGACGAGGTTCCGAACCGGACGCGGCGACGCCGGTGACGGGATGCTCCGGGTGGCCGGGGCGACGTCCCCGTCCAGGGCTGACGACGCGTCCCGTGCGGAGCCCCGGATCCGGTGCGGGATCCGGGACTTGCGTGCTACCCGGCGTCCTCCGGTCAGCGGCCGTGCGGCGTCCGGAGAACACCTTGCCGGGCCGGACCCGGTGCGAGGACCGCGACCGCCGCCAGGACTATGGCGGCCAGCGGCACATTCATCAGGAAGACCCATTGGGACAGAAGATGCTGCTCGACGACTATGCCCAGCACGGGGCCGACGTTCAGGCCCACCAGGATCGCCACCGCCGGCATCGCGACCGCGCGCCACACCTGGGTGCCGGGGAAGGCCGCGGCCATGAGACCGAAGCCCGCCCGGAGCGCCACAGCGGCCGCCAAGCCCTGTGCGGCCCGGCCACAGATCAGCAGGCCACCGGACTGAAGGGCGAAGGCGCACAACAGTGAGGCGAGACCGAAGGCGGCGAACCCCGACATGAGCACGCTCTTACGAGCCTTCACCGGGATCAGCACGCCCACGAAGGCGAGGGGATAGGCGTAAATCACCCAGGTGATCGTCATGGGAGTCGCCTCAGGGTCCAGCCCGAACAGTTGAAGGAAATCAAGCATGGTCACGTTCGCCGCCAAGACGAGAACTCCCAAGGAGAGGGCGCTGAGCATCCGCCAGCGTCCGGTCGCGGCGTGAATTTGGCTCAATTCGGTCATTGCTACTCCTTATGATCAATTTCTGGCGAGCAGCACAACGAACAGAGGGAAGTTTCGTTCCGATAGGTGGCCGGTGGTGCGCCAGGTGACCGGTTCGAGCCACCCGCGGGGCACGTGGGTTCGAGCCGCCTGCGGGATGCGTGCTTTGGCGATGCGACCGATGCCCGCCCCGGGCCGCCGGGCCCGCGAGATCACGAAAGCGGCCGAGACCGAACCTACGAACACTCCCCCCTGTGGTCGTGCTCTGGCCAACACGGAGCAGCATATCGGAACAGAATGATTCGTTCTGTATTCTGGCTCAATCTGTCATGGATCGTCCATGCCGAACGTCAGGTGATCGCTGCGGGCTGCGGGTCAGGATTGGGGGCGCGGCGGATCCCGGCCGGTTCTTCGGCGTGCTGTTCCAGATGGGCGGACCAAGCACGTGTGCAGAGTGCTTGATCTGTAACTGTTCGTTCGCGCGAACAGCACCGAGATCCGCCTGTGGCAGTGCCTGGATCACGCCAACCAGAGGTTCGTGATCGACAACGGCCAGATCAAGGTCAAGGACACCCTGTAAGACCATCGGACCGGCGCCTGGCCGTCCGCCGGAGGGACGTAAGGAACCACGAAGGCTCCCCACGCCCCTGACCTCGCCCGGTGACCGGGGTTTTCGCGTCGCGGACCCGCGTGGCCGGTGGGTCGACGACGTCCGAGACCGGCTAGTCGAACTCGCCGTCTTTCACGCCGCCGACGAAGGCGGCCCATTCGGAGGGGGTGAAGACCAGTGCGGGGCCGGTGGGGTTCTTGGAGTCACGGACGGCCCGGCGTCCGCCGGACAGTTCGGCGACCTCAACGCAGTTGCCGCCGTTGGAGGTAGACGCCTTGGCCTTGCGCCATGCTGCGGTCTTCAGCTCGTCGCTCAGCTCCATGTCTTTTTCGCAATCTCTTCGATCAGCTCTACCGATGCATGCCAAGGGTGGGCCTCCGCACGTATCGCGTCATACCTGAGGCTAGCGGCCTGCACTTCTTCCGCGCGATTGGTTACCTGGCCATGGCTCACTGACTCCATATAGGCCACATCTGGTCCTGACGGGAGCTGAGCTATCGCGAACCCTCCCACGAGGCTCGTGGTAGCCCCCAGGCTCAGGGGTACTACTTGAACGGTGATGTGGGGGCGTCTGGCCGCTTCCACCAGGTGTTCTAACTGCTCGCGCATGATCTCATGGCCCCCTATAGGGCGGTGCATGACAGTCTCGTCAATCACTACCGAGCACATCGGTGGCGCTTCACGGTTGAAGATGACTTTCCGTCTCATGCGTGTCTCAAGTGCTTCTTCTACCTGCTTCTCTGTTATTCCAGGCTGTCCTCGCAGGACCGCCCGCGCATAGTCAGGGGTCTGGAGCAGGCCAGGAAGCACAAGGGGCTCCCACATGCGGAGGGTTTTTGCTTCCGTCTCGATCTCCAACCAGGGACGGAACCAGTGAGGAAGCTGGTTGACCGCTCTGTTGAGCGCATCCAGTAGATCCGTGAGCGTGGTTCCCAGGCCGAGGGCTTGGTCCGCCGCTTGAGCCAGTTGCGGGTTCGGCTCCCGCTGTCCGTTCTCCAGCATGCTCAGCTGACTGGGTGACACAGTTATTAGCGCAGAAAGTTGTTTTTGTGTCATTCCCGCAGCAACGCGGGCTCTGCGTAGTTCTGTCCCGAAATAAACACGTGGCGGTGCGGGTGACTCCATCCCCGAGAAGGTCATAATCGATATCCCCTACCGTTCGCGGAACTTCATTCGCATTCACGGACTTCACATCACGCCAGTGATTCGGAGGAACTTGTGAGTGATTGTGGACTCAAATCAGCTGCTTGGCTAGCCCTTCTCTGAGATTGTCAAAAGCGAACCGCCACCTGGCGGACTCCCGACCGTCGATCGACTAGAGGGTCGCCACATCAGTGGGAACGCTGGGAGAAAGGCCTTGTCATGCAATCGCAGTCCACGAAACTCGGGGAAGTCTTCCTCCCGCGTGCGGCCGAATCGGTATCCCGCGCTCGCGATGTGGTAAGCGAGCTTATCGGAAGAGACCATTACGCCTACGAGGCCGTGAGGCTGGTCGTTTCCGAGCTGATGACCAACGCGTTCAAACACGCCGATCGCCATCGGGTGGGCGCCGATCTGATCCGGTTCGCGTTATATCGCCGGGGGGCGGTCTACCGGATCGAGGTCACCGACCGGGGCGCCACGTTCGACGCGCCCCGCCGGGAGGCTCCCCGGACGGTGGCCGAGAACGCCAGGGCCGAGTTCGGGCGGGGCCTGTGGATCGTCGACGAACTCTCCCAGGGCAACTGGGGAAGCTGCGACCACGGCCGGGGCTGCGGCCGGACCGTGTGGTGCGAACTCCCCGCCGAACCACCCCTCGACCGTCTCGGCACCCCCGGCCCGCCCTCGGTTCTCACCACCACTGGCTGACCAGAAAACGGGCCGCTTCCGGCGTTTTCTCCGGCCGTCTCGGCGCCACTTCTCCGGCCGTCTCGGCGCCGCCGATCCCCTTCCGTGCCACGGCCACCGGCCGACCAGGGGAACGGACCGCCCCCGGCGAACGCCGTCCGCCCACTGGACGCCTACTGGACGCCCCACAACCGTCCCCGGCAGGGAACCGTGTGAACTTCCCACGTCATCCATTCACGCGGTTTCGTCTCTTGTCCGGGAGAGAGCCCCTGCCGGGGGCCCAAAACCCCTCCCGTTGTGAGGTGGGGTGGTCAGGCGCGCGGCCCAGGTGCCGTACGGCGAGCGAGGAGATAGGCGTGTGAGATACCCAGCTTGGAGTCCTCGCGCGGGGCGATGAGCAACCGGGCCACCTCGGCGAACCCGGCTTGGAGCAGCAGCGCGGCCAGGCGGTCGGGTGAGTACTGGTAGGCGAGGGCTGTCGGGTGGTCGAACGCCTTGGCCAGTTCGGCGGGGTCGTCGTATGCCGGGAAGCCGAGCAGCAGGTGGCCGCCGGGGGCGAGCACGCGGTGGAACTCGGTGAGCGTCGCGGGGAGCCGCTCGGGTGGGATGTGGAGGATCGAGTAGTTGGCGAGGACTCCGGCCAAGGAGGCGTCCTCTGCCCTGAGGGCGTCCATCAGCCCCACCTCGAAGCGGAGCTCCGGATAGGCGTCCCGGGCGAGCACGATCATCTCCGGTGACAGGTCGACGCCGAAGGCGGTCACGCCCAGGGAGCGCAGATAAGCGGTGACGTGGCCGGGGCCGCACCCCGCGTCCGCCACCAGGCCGTCACCGTCGGCGCGGACCAGTTCGGCGAAGGCGGAGATCATCGCGTAGTTGAGCGGGTTGGCGTGGAATCGCTCGGGGAGGATCTCGGCGTAGTGGGCGGCGGCGTCGTCGTAAGCGGTGCGGGTGGCGGTGAGGAAGTCCGGCTCGGTCATGGGGGGTCATGATAGGGAGCGTTCTCAAAATGATCTAGGTTGCGCGGGATCATCCGAGGGTCAGGCGCAGGCCGGGCCCTTGGTGATCTTCACCTGTGGCGGGGAGCGGCCCGGAACGGCTCAGTCGGCGGCGCGTGTCTCATGCAGGAAGTCGATCAGTAGCGGGTTCAACGCGTCCGGGCACTCCAGACTCGGTAGGTGGCCCGCCCAGGCAAGTTCGAGATGGCGGGCGTCGGCAAGCTGATCCGACAACTGGGCGGCGATCTGCCGGAAATCCACCAGGTCGTGGCGGCCGGAGACGAGCAGGCTGGAGGCGGTGATGGCAGCAAGGTCGGCCTCGACCGTTATCGGCCCGACCTCCTCGACGGCCGCCAATTGAACGTCGAACGCGTGGCGCTGCATCTGGCGCACCTTGTCCTGAGTAGCCTCGTCGGAGTCAGGTCCCAACCACATGGCCACATTGAGCTCGGTAGCCCCCGCGATGTCACCCGCTTCGATCAGTGCATTTTCGCGTTGGCCGAAGGCTCTCAATTCGGCGCTGGGCTTGTGTCCGGACAACGCGGTGCACAGCAGCACCAGCGCGGTCACTCGCTGCGGCCAGCGGGCTGCGATCTCCAGCGCGACCTGGCCCCCACCGGATGCCCCGACCAGTGCCGCGTGCTCGACCCCGAGTAGATCCATCAGATCTGTAACGTCCTGGGCGTCGTTGTACGGCCGGTCTGGCAGGGGACTCTGGCCGAAGCCGCGTAAGTCGCAGCGCACCACGCGATAGCCGGCGTTGACCAGAGTCGGCAGCTGCGGGTCCCACATCCGCCGATCACACACGGTGGAGTGCAGCAGGACCACCGTCGGGCCGCTTCCGGTCACATCATGGGCAAGTGTCATGAGGCCCGATCGTAGAGATCCGAATCGCGAGGCACATCCGAATTCCACCGGGGCTGAGGGAGGCGCCCAAGGCTCATTGAGCGAATGCCGGGCGTGGTAGCGCGACTTGAGTGTTTCCCAGGCAGTGCTGATCTATGTCTGACTTTATGCCAACCTGGCCGGGAACTCCCGGTTGCTCGCAGTTGCTTTGCCTCTGGCCTTCCGCTCCCGAAGATGTCCCCAGCCCCAAGTAGCTGTGCGAGTAATCACGATTGCGGTTCGTGATCTTCGGGAGGGGTGAATGCTGCTGGTTGGCCGGGAGTTTGAGGCAGCAGACCGGACGAGCGTGTTCAGAGGATCTTCCATCCTCTGCCGTCCGTGCCGCCCGCGTCCTGCGCCCCGCCTTTCCCGGCGGGGTGTTCTTCGTCGACCTGTACGGCATGTCCGCCCAGCCGCTCGCGGCCGGGGACGCCCTGGCGCAGGTGCTGCGCGCGCTCGGCACGGCCGAGCGGCAGATACCCGGCGAGGCCGCGGACCGCGCCTCGCTGTACCGTTCGCTGCTGCGGGAGCGGCGGGTGCTGGTCGTGCTCGACAACGCCAGGTCTGAGGAGCAGGTCCGCCTGCTCCTGCCGGGCGGCGGGCCGAGCCGCGCTCTGGTGACCAGCCGCCGGTTGCTGGCCGGACTGGAGGGGGTGCAGCGGCTGAGCCTGGGCCCGTTGCCGCAGGAGGAGGCGGCGGAACTGCTGACCGGAATCTTGGCCAAACGCGGCTCCGCCGACGGCCAGGAGGCGATCGGTGACCTCCTGGCTGCTGCGCATGGCCATCATGGCCGGCCGGTGGTTCGAGCCCACTTACGGTGGCAGCCCCGGCCGGCCTGACCCCGACCTCGCGGTCGTCGCCTCCTCGCAAGAGGCCGAGCGCTGGCTGCGGGCGGACGCGGACAACTGGCTGGCCGCCTTACGGCTGGCCTCCAGCGACGGCCAGCACGCGCTCGTGCTGGACTGCGCGGAATCGATGCACTGGTTCTCCGACCGGTGGATGTACTGGCCGCACTGGCTAGAGGTGTTCACGCTCGGCGCTCAGGCGGCCGACGCCCTGGGTGATACGGCTCAGCACGCTACCCAGCTCAACTATCTGGCCTGGGTGCATCTGGTGCCGCCCGCCGACCTGCAAGCGGTGCTGCTGATGGCGTCCCAGGTGCTGGAGCTCGCCACCCGCAGCGGGTCAAGGGCGCAGATCGCCTGGGCTCACCAGTACACCGGGACGGCGCTGCGTCATCTCGGCCGGCTCAGCGAGGCAGCCGACTCCCTCACGCGATCGGCGCAGCTGTTCCACACCGACGCCGACATCGACGCCTACGCGCAAAGCCTGAACGCGCTGGGCGACGTCCTTGCCGCCGACGGACACCGCGAAGCGGCGCTGGAGCAGTTCCGGCACGTGATGTCCTTGCTGGAAGACGAGAACCCGGGCATGTCACCGGACATCGCCTCCTTCACCCGGCCGCAGACATTGGCCAGGATCGGCCACTGCCTGAGCCTGCTCGGTCACCCGGCCGAGGCGATCGCCACGCTGAGCGAGGCAGCAGCCGGGCTGGAGACCTTTCACGCCTTCAGCTCACAAGCCCGTGTTCTGGAGACACTGGCGGGCGTCCTGGCCGAGCAAGGCCGCAGGAAAGAAAGCCGCCAGACCTACGCGCAGGCGGCCGAGGTGTTCGAGTCGAGCGGTGAGGTGGAGGCGGCAGGCCGCTGCCGCGACCTGGCAGCGGCGTTGACGGCATAGGGGCCGCCCGGCGCTGAACCGCTGGAGGTTCCGCCGTACTTCTGCGTGCTGTTCTGCATGGTCCGTGATCTCGCGCTCGATTTGAATGAGGGGCGTCGGACAGGCAGCGGGCCTGTTCATCCAGGTCAGGAGTGACCATGACGACCATCAGGAACATCGTGCTCGTGCACGGTGGTTTCGTGGACGGATCCGACTGGCAGGGCGTCTACGACGAGCTGGCCAGGGACGGCTTCAGCGTCCGCATCGTGCAGAACCTGACGCTGTCGCTGGCCGGTGACGTCGCCGCGACCCGCCAGGTCCTCGACGGCCTGGACGGCCCGGCAGTCCTGGTCGGCCACTCCTACGGCGGCGTGGTCATCAGCGAGGCCGATACCCACCCCAACGTCGGCGCGCTGGCCTACATCGCCGCCGACCTGCCCGCCTCCACCACCCGGCTGATGCAGGCCACCCAACGCCCGTTCGCCGCCTCCTCCTACACCGACGTGACCACGGCGGCCGCCTGGCGCACCATCCCCTCCTGGGCGCTGGTGGCCACCCAGGACAAGGCCATCCCGCCGGCTCTGGAGCGCTTCTTCTACAGGCGTGCCAAGTCGCACGTCTATGAGGCGAAGGGGGCCTCGCACGTGCCGATGATGAGCCAGCCCGGCCTGGTGACCCGCGTCATCAAGGATGCCGCCCACGCCGTCGGCTGACCCTGCCATGCGTTCTTCGAGCGCCAGGCCGATCGGATCCCGCTCCGATCGGCGCCCCCACTGAGCGTTGTCCCGGCGATCCCGGGGCAACCTCTCACCCTCAAGAGGACTCGATGGCACCCTCATCCGACCCGCTCCGGCCCGGTACCCACAGCGTCAGCATCCGGGGCGCCCTGCAGCGCTACCACGTCGCCGGCACCGGACCCGTATGCCTGGTCCATCCGGGCGGTCCGGGTCTGGGCTGGGAGTACCTGCGCATGCCGCGCCTGGAGCAGCATCTGACGCTGGTCCACCTGGAACCGGTCGGCACCGGCGGATCCGGTCACCTGTCCCGGCCGCAGGATTACCGCATCGACACCTACGCCCAGTTACTGCACGAACTCGTCGAGCACCTGCGCACGCCGCCCCCGTTCCTGATCGGTCACTCCCACGGCGGGTTCGTCGCCCAGCACTACGCGCTGGCCCACCCCACCGCCCTGGCCGGTCTCATCCTCTACGACACCTCACCCTGCACCGGGCAGGAATTCTGGCACCAGGCACTCGACAACCTCGACCGCTTTCCCGAGCGCCACCCCGGCCAGCCCGAAGCCGCACTCATCCCGCACGCCTTCCGCCAAGCCCTGGAAGCCACCGACAACGCATCCTGCACCCGGGCACTACGTGCCGTCCTGCCCGCCTACTTCGCCGACTACTGGGCCCACGAGAGCGAACTGGCCGGGCTGCGGGCCGGGCTACGCGCCTGGGCGGACCCCTGCACGCCGCCGAACCTCCCTTCGACAACCGCGGCAAACTGCACGCGCTCACCACACCCACCCTGATCATCAGCGGTGCCCACGACTTCATCTGCGGCCCCTCCTGGGGACGCATGCTGCACGAAGGCATCGCCCACTCCCGCTTCGCCCACCTCCGCGACAGCGGCCATCTGGGCCATCTCGAACAGTCCGATGTCTTCACCGCAGCCATCACCGCCTTCGCCTCCAACGTCAAAAGCTGTCGGGATTAGGTGGCGGTCTCAAGGGGTCAACGCATCACCGCCTTTGATGAGGTCAGCGTAGACCTGGGAAATCTAGACAATTGCGGGCGAATTCTGGCACGGTGAGGGCCGTTGGCCAGCAATCGAACGTGTAGCCGATTTCGTCCGGAGGGCCAGCCATGCCATCCGCTCATCTCTCACCGGAAGCCGCCGCCTTCTATGCCGCGCAGAGCGCTTTCTCCGACCCGGGAGGGCTCGCCCCTCTCTATGTCGACCTGCCGGGTGATCGGGTTCAGCTTGCCCGGATAGCACGTGACCTGATGATCCATCGCCTGGAGGGTGAGCCGTTCCGGTATGCCATCCTGCAGAACCGCCTGCACAACGATGCCGAGACGCGCTACCTCGACGACATTTTGCGGATCATGGTCGCGCGGAACGATGCGCCGTTGACGCAACGGCGCGAGGTCAGTGACCGCTTCGTCGGCGTCTGCCGGGACTTCGCGCTCCTTTATTGCTCGTTCCTACGCCATGCGGGTATACCCGCACGCCTTCGGTCCGGCTTCGCCGACTACTTCGGCTCGGATGGCTTCCACGCCGACCATGTGGTCACCGAGTACTGGGACCAGGAGCGCGGCTGGCTGCTCGCCGACCCGCAGCTGACCGACCCAGTGATCATCGACACATGGAAGGTGGACTTCGACCCGATGGACGTGCCCCGCGACCGCTTTCTGGTTGCGGGCAAGGCGTGGCAGGCCATCCGAGCGGGCGAGGCGGACCCGAAGACCTTCGGACTCCACCCTCCAGAGGAGGGGCCGATGTTCGGGGAGTGGTTCGTGGCCCATGACGTCCGGTTCGACCTCGCAGCGCTGAACAAGGTGGAGCCGCTGCTGTGGGACATCTGGGGGACGGGAGCGGGCGGCGCCAGGGAGATGACGGACGCGACCTGTGAGTTGTACGACCAGGCCTCGCTGGTGGCATGCGACGACGTCCCCTTCGACGCGGTGCGGAAGCTCTTCGCGGAGAACGAGGAGCTGCGGACCCCGAAGACGGTGCTGTCGCTGGCGCCGTTCAATGGCCCGAGCGAAGTCACACTCCGCTGATAGCCCCCGCGCCCGGTCATACAGACATGTGCCTGAGCATCATGGGGGCCGGTAGTAATCGCCGAGAATCCAACGGGTCTCGCCGACCAGCATCGACGTGAGGCATCCGGACGAGGTCGGCGAGATCCTCGGCCCGGCCCGCCAGCCCCGCGGCGCCCTCACATCAGAGCAGGTCAGAGATAGGTTCGTTGGATTTTCGGCGATTACTACCGAGTCCCCGGGATCAGACTCGGGCTTGAGATGCGCGTTGGGCGTGCACAGGGCAAAGCCATCGAATGCCGCAGGGGGGACCTGCAACCACGCTTACGACCCCGCACTGACCCCTTTGGCACCGTTCTGCCCCGCGGGAAGGCGCTTGCCGTGCGAAATGGTTCCGTTGGGAGATTCACTCCGGGCGCGTCACCAGCGTGCGGGATCAGCCCCCGACGCCGCCCTCGGGGCCCTCCTGCATCACGGGGCCGCCGGGAACGACTTCGCAGGGCGCCACCGGGCCGGTCACGACCCGGTAGAGGCCGCTGGCCATACGGTTGTCCCCGTGTTCCTCGTACCACATGGTGTAGACGAAGGTCTGCCCCGGCTTGATCTGCTCCGGATGCAGCCTCCAATAGGCATCCTCACCTTCAGCCGGCGGTTCGGTGGTGAGCAAGGCCGGATTGTCCGGCAGGTACGTACCCCGGGGCTCCTTGCACTGCTTGCCGGTCGGCAGGAAGGTCACGTCCGCCTGCACGTCGAGGTTGCGCAACTGGCGTTCGATCACCTCGGGATGCTTGTAGTCCCTGACGTAGATCTTGATGGACCCGTCCGGTTCGCGGATCACCGCGTTCGCCGGGGTGGCACCCTGGCCCAGCAGCGCGGGGACGCCGATCGCCAGTGCGGCGGCGACTGTGGTTCCCAAGATGGCCAAGCCTAGCCAGCGACGGTGCGGGCGTACCGGTGCAGATGCGGTTTCCTGTTCGATCATGGTCATCAGGTGGGCCTTTCTGAGTGAGTGCCGGGCGGCAGGAAGGTCGCGTTCTTTCGGAAGCTTGTGGTTTGTCACAGCTCCTCTCCCTTCTTGCGGAGCGCTGAGAGGCGCTCACTCCATCTGTGTCCAAGCCGTGGTTTGGGTTCCTTTTCCAGGAGGTCTTTCAAGCGGCTTCGAGCCCGGGACAGTCGCGACCGCACCGTGCCCACCGGGATGCCCAGGGCGACGGCGGCTTCCTCGTAGGTCAACTCCGACCAGATGCAAAGGGCGAGGACTTCGCGGTCCGCCAGCGGCAGCCGGTCCATCAGCGCCAGGATTTCGCGCATCCGGTGCTCGTCGTCGATTCGCCCGGCGATGTCCTCGGCGGGGTCGGGTTCGTAGACCTGGGGCGGGAGCTGTTCCAGTGCCGTCTTGTGGCGGCGCAGTGACCGGTGCCGATTGCGCAAAACGTTGTTGGCCACGCCGAGCAGCCAGGGGAGCGCGCTTTCATGGAGGATTCGCACATGGCCGCGCCGCCGCCACGCCTCCAGGAACACCACCGAGGTGAGGTCTTCGGCGGCCGACCAGTCTGCGGTGCGGCGGAAACAGTGGTTATAGACATCGCGCGCATACTTGTCGAACAAGGCCCCGAAGGCCTCGCTGTCCCCTTCGGCCGCGCGGGACCATAACTCGAGATCAATGCTCACGACTCGTCTGTGTCCGCACGTCGATTCCAGTTCCATGTGATAGCCGCCACAGGCGGCCAAGCTCCTGCGCTATCGCAGGCCAGCGCCATATTCGTGGGAAGTTTCTTCGTGCTCCTGGGACTCCATGACTTCCCGGCTGGAGGGCCATCGACCTAGCTGGCCGATTTCGGGGTGGCGCCGGGCTCCTCCTATGCCTTGTCCGGCTTGTCGGGATTGAGGTGGCGGTAGATGGTGGCGCGGCTGACGCCGAGCCGGTCGGCGATCTGCTGGACGGTGTAGCGGCGCTTGCCGTCGTCGCCTTTCATCTCGTACAACGCGCGGGCCATCTCCACGCCGTGGGCGTCCAGGGCCGGTGGGCGCCCGCCGACGCGGCCGCGCGCTCGGGCCGAGGCGAGCCCTTCGAGGGTGCCCTCGACGATGAGCTCCCGGAGGAACTCGTCGAAGGCGCCGAACATGTGGAACTGCAGGCGCCCGGACGGCGTGGAGGTATCGATGCCCTGCTTGAGCACCAGGAGGTGGACCTCGCGCTCGCGAAGCTGCGCCGCCAAGTCCAGCAGGTGGCGCAGGGAGCGGGCGGCGCGCGACAGGCGGGTGATGACGAAAGTGTCGCCGGGCCAGAGGTAGTCCAGCGCCTTGTCGAGCTCGGGGCGTCGATCGATCTTCCCGTACGCCTTGTCGATAGCAGGATGTCGACGTTGCCGATCGCGGTGACCAGGCACTCGCGGGCCGCCCGCATCTCGGCGATGTGCTCCTTCACCGTCTCCACGTCGGGCACCTGCCCAGCGCCGATGACACCCAGGAGCCTTTGCAGGCCCTCGGCGGTGTGCGCGGCCGCCAGCGGGATCGGGCCGGTGGACGGGTCTTGAGCGATCAACCGCAGCGGGCCGGCCACGCGTAGGGCTTGCCAGCGCAGGAACCCGACGAGCTTGTCGGGGTCGTCGGCCACACCCGCGGTGGCGAGCTGCTGGTGGTGCGCGGCCGCCAGGTCCTCGACGCCGGCCGCGGAGCTCTCGGCGAGCATGGCCTCGACCTGGACGGCGCCGAGCAGGGCGTTGGCCAGCCTCATCCGGTACGGCTCGGGGCCGCCGAGCTGGACGGCGGTGGCGGGCTGATCGTGCAGCGGGGGGATGTCCATGGGCGCCCACCGTAGGGCGCGGTGGCTCCTGGCGCCGGGGAACCGGATGGCCAGGGCGAAGCCGAGATCATCGAACGCGGCCGTCTCGTGCTGGTGCCCTGGCGATCGCCGGGGCCGTCCCTGGGGGGCGGCCCCTTCGGCGTCTCAGTGCTCGTCGACGACCTGGCCGTTCAGGGCGGTGGCGTCCTTGGTGAGGGCCATGGTCAGCGGCGCCTCCGGGAAGGTGG
>NZ_JBIAZA010000050.1:0-50778 GCF_042898655.1 Streptosporangium sp. NPDC000396 | reverse complement strand
CGGCGTTGAAAGTTCTGCACGCCCGGGTCGTGGCGCACGGCGACAAGGCCACCGCCAACATCAAGACAACGAGTTAATTATCGGCAACCCCTTAGACGCCCGTCGAGGATCCCGCGCTCCGGTCTCGCGGCGCATGCCGCGAGACCGGAGCCGACCGGGTGATCGCCTCTGTGAGACCGCCTGCGCCGCAGCGGCGGTCACGCCGGTTTCAGAGCCCCACGAGTCCCCCCGGCCGCACGTCGGCGACGTAGGCGTCGAGGTCGGGGACGCCGGGCGCCAGCATGTGGCGGACGAACGAGCTCCGCTCGTGCTCCAGCGGCGGCAGCTCCCAGACGCAGCCGATCCACGGCCGCTCCAACGTCATGAAGTTCGTCGGATCCTCGTCGGGGCAGCCGATCGCGGGCTGCCCCGCCACCGCGGTGTGGATCTCGATCACGTTGTCCCACACCCATGTGTAGACCAGCAGGTAGGCGCCGTTGTCGCCGCCCCTGTGCAGCACGGTCCACCCGGCGGGCGAGTCGGGCGCGGGTGCGGGCACGAGCCGCGGAGCGTAGGCGTAGGCGGCCTTCTCCACCTCGGGCTCGATCTCGTGTCCCTCGCAGTCGACGTGATAGCGCTTGTACGGCCTGCCGCCAAGTGTGACGGGAGCAAGGGAGCGCAGGTTCTTCTCGATGAAAGCCATGACCGGGACCCTAAGAAGCATCCACTGACATCTATTGTCAGTGGATGCGCGCCTCCCGCCTTCTCTCGGTGCTCCTCCTGCTCCAGACGCGCGGCAGGATGACCGCGCGGCAGCTCGCCGACGAGTTGGAGGTCAGCGTCCGCACCGTCTACCGCGACATCGAGGCGCTGCACGCCTCCGGCGTGCCCCTGTACGGCGAGGCGGGCCATGAGGGCGGCTACCGGCTCGTCGACGGCTACCGCACCCGGCTGACGGGGCTGACGGAGAAGGAGGCCCAGGCGCTGTTCCTCACCGGCCTGCCCGGTCCCGCCGCCGATCTCGGCCTCGGCGCGCTGGCCGCGGCGGCCGAGCTCAAGATCGAGGCGGCGCTCCCTCCCGATCTGCGTGAGGGCTCCCGTCACGTGCGCGAGCACTTCCATCTCGACGCGCCCGGCTGGTACCACGACGACGACCGGGTGCCGCACCTGCCCGCCCTGGCCGACGCCGTGTGGAACAGGCTCGTCATCGCCGTCCGCTATCGGCGCTGGCGGGAGCCGTACGAGGTCGAGCGGACGCTGGAGCCGTACGGGCTGGTGCTGAAGGCGGGCACGTGGTATCTCGTCGCCCGCCACGGCGAGGACCTGCGGACCTACCGCGTCAACCAGATCCTCGCCATGGAGGTGACCGAGCAGGCCTTCGACCGGCCCGAGGGCTTCGACCTGGCCGCCCACTGGCGCGAATACCTGAAGGACTTCCGCGCCCGCCTCTTCCAGGGCCACGCCGTCGTCCGGCTGTCGCCCGCGGGCGTCGAGCGGGTCGCGGAGCTGATGAGCTCGGCCGTCGTCGACGCGGTCGCCCGGGGGGTGGAGGGCGAGGACGGCTGGATCACCGCGACCGTCCCGATCGAGTCGCCCACCCACGCGCGGACGGAGTTCCTGAAGCTCGGCGCGGAGGCGGAGGTGCTGGAGCCGGCCGCCCTCCGGGACGAGATGGCCGCCACGGCCCGCGCCCTGGCGGCCGTCTACCTGCCGCGGGACGCCTGGTGACGTCCGGTGACGGTCGGTGACGGCTTGGTCCACGGCGCGCTCTTAGCTGTTCAGGCGGCGTGACACCACCCCGAGCAACCGCTCGCCGGAGAAGTAGCCGAACCTCCGGGAGTCGACGCTGGCCGCGGGGTTGTCTCCCAGCAGCACCAGACAGTCCGCCGGGACCCGTGACCCGGGAGCGACCTGGGTGGCCGTCGCCACCTCGCCCGGCACCGGGTCACCGGGTACGGCGACCGCGCGCTTGATGATCCACTGGCCGGGCGGCACCGGGTCCTCCAGCACGACGACCTGTCCCGGGCGGACCGCGGCCAGCGGTGCCCTGCGGACCAGGACCCGCTCGCCTTCCCGGTAGGTGGGTTCCATGCTCACACCGTGGACCGTCACCACGAGGAAGCGCCGCCGCACCTGGAGCCCGATCGCCAGGATCACCAGCGTGAGCACTGCCGTGGAGACGAACCCCGTCATGGTTGCCTCCCGATGACGGCGACCTCGTCGCGATAACCCTCCGCCTGGAGGCGGAAGAGCTTCGCGTACGGACCGTCCGCGCGCAGGAGTTCGTCATGGCTTCCCCGCTCGGCGACCCGCCCGTCCTCCAGCACCACGATCAGATCGGCCTCGCGGACCGTTCCGAGCCTGTGGGAGATGAGCAGGCTCGTCCTGCCCGCGCGGAGCAGGCGCAGCCGCCGATGGACCTCGTGTTCGGCCTGGGCGTCCAGCCCGGCGCTCGGCTCGTCGAGGATCATCACGTCGCAGCCGTCCCGGAGGAGCGCCCGGGCGAGCGCCAGGCGCTGCCACTGGCCGCCGGAGAGGAACACCCCCGTGGAGGGGTCGTCCTTCTCGGCCTCTCCGAAGAAGCTGCGACTGAGCATGGTGTCGTAGCCGTGGGGCAGTCGCCGTACGACGTCGTCGACGCCCGCCCGCCGTGCGGCCGTCACGATGCGCTCCCTGTCCCCGATCGCCGCCAGGTCCCCGACCCCGATGTTCTCCGCGGCGGTGAAGTCGTAGGACATGTAGTCCTGGAAGACCGCCCCCAGGCGCCTCCGGAGATCGTCCGGGTCCATGTCGCGCAGGTCGACTCCGCCCCAGCGGATCGAGCCGGACGTCGGCTCGTAGAAGCGGCACAGCAGTTTCACCAGCGTGCTCTTGCCCGCCCCGTTGAGCCCGACCAGGGCCACGCAGGACCCGTGGGGAATGGTCAGGTCCACCCCGCGCAGGATCCACGGATGATCCTCGCTGTACCGGAACCAGACATCGCGCAGCTCGATGTCGCCGCCCCGGGGGATCTCCCGGGGCCGCTCCGGCCGCGGCAGGTCGGGTTCCATCCGGTCGACGGCCAGATAGTGGCCGAACATCAGCAGCTCCTGGTGGGTGTAGGCCGCCTGCTCCGCCAGGGAGCTCAGCGCCGACTGCACGGCGGCCACCGCCACCACGAACATGGAGACGTCTCCCGCCGTGCCGGCGCCGTTCAGCGCCGCGTTGATCGCCAGAACCAGCCCGGCCCCCGCCGTACCGGCGCTCGCCAGGCTCAGCGCCGACTGCGTGACCAGCTCGCGGCGGTCCAGGCACCGGTGCTCCTCGTTCGCGCGCATGCGCTCGGCCCTCATCCGCCCCTGCAGGAAATGGCCGAGTCCGAAGAGCCGGATCTCCTTCGCCGCTTGCACGTCGCCGAGCAGCCGCCCGTAGAAGATCTCCCTGCGCTCCATGGGGCTGACCTTCCACATCACCTGAGCGCGCCGGCGGCTGAGGGAGAGCTCCGCGATCAGCGTGGGAACGGCCGCGCCCAGCACGGCCGCGGTGACGATCGGGCTGATCACCGCGAGTGAGGCGACGAATCCCAGCACCGTGACCGCGCCCTGGGTGATGCCGAGCGCGCCCTCGACGATCTGGCCGGGTGTGTGACGGGCGGCCTGGTCCGCGAGGCGCAACCGGTCCAGGAACGCGGGGTCCTCGAACCTGGCCAGGCCGGTGAAGCCGTTCACCTTGGTGTACAGCCGGTCCTGCGTGCGGAGCGCGATCGAGCGGCCCAGCTCCGCCCGGAGGTACCGGCGCGCGTGCGGCAGCGTGAGCGCCAGCGCCCCGAGGGAGACCAGGGCGATCGCCGCGGGCACGACCGCCGTGCGCTCTCCCGTCAGCCCGTCCAGCACGATCTTGGTCAGCCATGCCGTCGCGACGGGGATGGCCGCCGCCGTCGTGGTGACGATCACGTAGCTCGACAGCAGCAGCGGACCCGCCTGCCATCCCAGGCGCAGCGCCGCGCCCATCTCCCCGAGGCGGGACCACCCTCGCCTCCCCCGCGTCGTCATACCGCGATCGGGTCCGTCAGCGCCGAGAGGCCGAACCCCGCGGCCGCGATGGCGTGCCCACCGCCCAGGAGGCAGAACGTGGGGAAGGCGGTCACCCCGAACGCCGTGGCCACCGGGCCCCCGTGGTCCTCCACGATCACCCGGGTGACCTGGGCCAGCTCCCCCGCCATGGCGTCGGAGCCGTCGGTGCCGACGACCACCGCCAGCGCCCTGTCCCTACCGCCCGGCAGCGCCCTGACGTGCTCGACGAATTCCGGCAGGCTCGTCCGGCATGGTTCGCACCCGGGGGAGAAGAACCCGACGACGGTGTCCGGTTCGAGCATGTAGCGCGACACCGCCTCGTGATCGATTGTCAGCACGTCGAAGTGCCCGATCGTCGACCCCACCACCGGCAGGCGCCCGCCTCCGCCGCCGGATCCGGCTAATTCCGCTAATTTCTGGGTGTGTTCTCTCAATCTCCGCACCATCGCGAGCATCAACAGGAGATTCAGCCCGCAGAACACGCTCAGCACGACCACGGCCGCGATCAGATAGGGCACCGTATCCGGTCCTCTCAGATGGTGTCCCGCCGGCCGGAGCACCCCGGTCGGCGGGCGCGGGAGCTGGGGCTACGGCCGGTAGACGCAGGAGCCGCAGACGACCACGGGATCGTCGGGGTAACTGCAGCAGTACCTGGAGTGCCGGGCGCCACACCGCTCGTACCAGCAGGACATGGCGTCCGCGTGCCCCCTGGGAACCAGGAGGCCTAGGAGCCTGTCGGCCAGCGAGCCGATTTTCCTCGACATCGTTCTTCCCTTCCGTGAACGCGAATCCGGTTTTTCGGTGATTTCAGGAAATTGTTATTCACCGGTGTAGATATGCCGTAGAAAAGGCGTAGAGATTCCGTTCAGGGCTGCGCCCGGATGGGAATTCGCCTGGCAGCGCCGTCCAGCCCGGCGGGTCAGCGGCCGGAGAGGTGCCTGTGCCAGGTGACCGCGGAGGTGTCGGAGAGCGAGGCGATCTGGTCGATGACCACGCGGAGCCGCTCGGCGTCACCGGCGGCCTTGATGAAGGAGGGCCGGAGCGCGGGCTCCAGCGTGCCGGGCGCACCCAGCATGATCAGGTGGGCCAGGTCATGGATGAGCTCACGCTGCCTGGCCTGGTTGGCGTTGTGCTCGTCTCTGGTCATCACGTAGTGGGCGGTGAGCCCCTTCAGCACCGCGCACTCCAGCCGGGTGGGCCTGGGCACGATCAGGTCGGCGCTGTAGCGGCCGGCGGCGGGGCCGTACGCCTCTCGGGTGGCGATCTGCGCCGACCTGCACAGGCGCCCGATGAGCGAGCTCGTGAGGCTCTTGATCGCGACCATGTCGGCGAGAGAGCCCTCGAAGTGACGAGGCCAGAGCGGCTGGGTGACCAGGCGGCCGAAGATGTCCTCCAGCTCTCCGGGATCGGCCTCCGGGGCGTACCAGTCGCGGATCGTCGCACAGACCTCGCGGCGCTCGGCGGGGTCGCGCAGGGCCTCTGGCACGACGGCGCCCAAGTGGAGGGCGTCCTCAAGGTCGTGCACCGAATAGGCGACGTCGTCGGCCCAGTCCATGATCTGGGCCTCGAAACTGACCCGTCCCTCGGGCGCGCCCTCCCTGATCCACTCGAAAACGGCCATGTCCTCGCTGTAGGCGCAGTATTTCGGGCTCGTCTCGCGGGTCCACGGGTATTTGATCGCGGCGTCCAGGGAGGCGCGGGTGAGGTTGAGCCCGGCGCTGCGGCCGTCCTCGGTGAGGACCTTCGCCTCCAGCCGGGTGAGCAGGCGCAGGCTCTGCGCGTTGCCCTCGAACCCGCCGCATCCGGCGGCGACCTCGTTGAGCGCGGTCTCCCCGTTGTGCCCGAACGGCGGATGCCCGAGATCGTGGGCCAGGCAGGCGGTCTCCACCAGGTCGGGGTCACGGCCGAGCGCCTGGCCCATCTCCCGGCCGATCTGCGCGCACTCCAGCGAGTGGGTCAGCCGGGTGCGCGGGATGTGCTGCCCGCTGCCGAGCGTCTCCCCCGGCCCGACGACCTGGGTCTTTGCGGCGAGCCGTCGCAGCCCCGCGCTGTGCAGCACCCGAGCCCTGTCTCGTTCGAACGGGCCTCTCTCAGGGTTGCCGGGTGGTTCCGGCACCCATCTGACCTGGTCATGCTCGTCGTAACCGTGCATAAGTGCAGTGATTTTATCCAGGAAAGGAGCGTTCCATGCCGAACGGCAAGGAAACACCTGATGACCCCGGGCCGACGGTCGTCCGATCCTGCCGGTGAGACGCGCGCACCCGCGCCCGCGCGGGCCCGCCGGGGGCCGGGGCTCACCGGGGCCCGCCGGGGGTTCACCAGGGGTTCACCGGGCCCGTCGGGGGCTCGCATAAGCGCTGCGGGCGTCCTTCCGGATGTCACCGAAAAGACGCCCGCGCGGAGGCGTACGGCCCGCCCTCAGCGGGCCGCCCTCATGACCGGATCTAACGGGTGTCGGAGTCGGCGCAGGTCAGGGCCACACGACCGGCCTCCAACCGGGCGACCGGGATGCGGAACGGCGAGCAGGACACGTAGTCCAGGCCGGCCTCGTGGCAGAAGCGGATCGAGTCGGGGTCGCCGCCGTGCTCGCCGCAGATGCCGAGCTTGATGTCGGGACGGGTCTTGCGGCCCTCCTCCACGGCGATCCGCACAAGCCGGCCGACACCGTCGCGGTCCAGGGACTCGAACGGGGAGACACCGAAGACGCCCAGCTCCAGATACTTGGAGAAGAACGCGGCCTCGACGTCGTCGCGGGAGAAGCCCCAGGTCATCTGGGTCAGGTCGTTGGTGCCGAAGGAGAAGAACTGGGCGGCCTCGGCGATCTGCGCGGCGGTCAGCGCCGCACGCGGCACCTCGATCATCGTGCCGACCAGCGCCTCGACCCCGACCTCGGCGAGGATCACCTGCGCCTCGTCCTTGACGCTCTCCAGCTCCTGAACGGCGGCGACGAGCGGGATCATGATCTCCGCGCGGGCCCCCGGAACGGCCTTGGCCGCCTCGGCGATCGCCCGGACCTGCATGGCGAACAGGCCGGGGATGACCAGGCCGAGCCGTACGCCGCGAAGGCCCAGCATCGGGTTCTGCTCGTGCAGCCGCTTGACCGCGGCGAGCAGCTTGCGGTCCTTGTCGTCGGCCTGCTCACCGGCGAGGGCCACCTTCACCGACAGCTCGGTGTAGTCGGGCAGGAACTCGTGCAGCGGCGGGTCGAGCAGGCGGATCGTGACGGGAAGACCCTCCATGGCCTGGAAGATCTCGATGAAGTCCGACTTCTGCAGCGGCTCCAGCGCGGCCAGCGCCTGCTCGCGCTCCTGCTCGGAGACGGCCAGGACGAGGTCCTCGACCAGCTGGCGGCGGTCGCCGAGGAACATGTGCTCGGTACGGCAGAGCCCGATGCCCTGGGCGCCGAACCGGCGGGCGCGGGCGGCGTCCTCGGCGTTGTCGGCGTTGGCCCGGACGGCCAGCCGCCGAGCGGCGTCGGCGTGGGCCATGATGCGGTGCACGGCCTTGACGAGCTCGTCGTCCTGGTCGACCGCACCCTCGAAGTACTCCACGACCGGGGAGGCGACCACGGGCACCTCACCGAGGTAGACGGCACCGCTGGAACCGTCGATGGAGATGACGTCTCCCTCGGAGACCACGATGCCGCCGGGCGCGGTGAACGAGCGGTCCTTGGCCGAGACCTCCAGCTCCTCCGCGCCGCAGACGCAGGTCTTGCCCATGCCGCGGGCCACCACGGCCGCGTGCGAGGTCTTGCCGCCGCGACTCGTCAGGACACCCTGAGCGGCGATCATGCCGGCCAGGTCGTCGGGGTTGGTCTCACGGCGGACCAGGATGACCGCCTCGCCCTTGGCCGCGAGCTCGACGGCCCGCTCGGAGGAGAAGACCGCCTTGCCGACGGCCGCGCCCGGGGAGGCGTTCATCCCCTTGGTGATCTTGGTGGTCTCCGCGTCCTCGGCGAAGCGCGGGAACATGAGCTGGGCGAGCTGGGCGCCGGTGACGCGGGTCACGGCCTCGTCGAGGTCGATCAGACCCTGGTCGGCCAGCTGTACGGCGATGCGGAACGCGGCACCCGCGGTCCGCTTGCCTACTCGGGTCTGGAGCATCCACAGCTTGCCCCGCTCGACCGTGAACTCGATGTCGCACAGGTCGCGGTAGTGGTTCTCCAGCTTCTCCATGATCCGCATGAGCTCGTCGTAGACCGACTTGTCGATGCGCTCCAGATCCTGCAGCGGCATGGTGTTACGGATGCCCGCGACCACGTCCTCACCCTGCGCGTTCTGCAGGTAGTCGCCGTAGACGCCCTGGTGACCGGTGCCGGGGTCGCGGGTGAATGCCACTCCGGTGCCGGATTCCATGCCGCAGTTGCCGAAGACCATCGAGCAGATGTTGACCGCGGTGCCGAGGTCGGCCGGGATGCGCTCCTGACGGCGGTAGAGGATGGCGCGAGGGGCGTTCCAGGAGTCGAAGACCGCCTTGATGGCCATGCGCATCTGCTGGTGCGGGTCGGCGGGGAAGTCCTCCCCGGTCTGGGCCCGGACGATGCCCTTGTAGGTCTCGACCAGGCGCTGGAAGTCGGTCGCCTCAAGCTCCAGGTCGTTGCGGCCGTTCCTGATCTCCTCAAGGGCGTCGTCGAACAGCTCGGCGTCGATGCCCTGGACGGTCTTGCCGAACATCTGGATGAGACGCCGGTAGGAGTCCCACGCGAACCGCTTGTCACCGCCCGCCTGCTTGGCCAGACCGTGCACGGACTCGTCGTTCAGCCCGATGTTGAGGACGGTGTCCATCATGCCGGGCATGGAGAACTTGGCGCCGGAACGCACGCTGACCAGCAGCGGGTCGTCGGACTGTCCCAGACGACGGCCCATCTGCCGCTCCAGCGCGGCCAGGTGCTCGGAGATCTCCTCTTCCAGGCCCTCTGGGAACGCCCCGTCCTCCAGGTACTGGCGGCACGCCTCAGTGGTGATGGTGAAGCCGGGGGGCACCGGCAACCCGAGATTGGTCATCTCGGCAAGGTTTGCCCCCTTACCGCCGAGCAGATCTTTAAGATCTTTGTTGCCCTCGGTGAAGTCGTAAACGTACTTGGGCACGGTTGCTCCTTCTGCGACTTCAAACGACGCGTGGTTCCGCCTCACTTCGGACTCTACCGATGAAGAAGAGGATGAAACGCCACTCACCAGGTGACACTGCATTCATGCAGGTCAAACCCAATGCAGCGGTCTAATCCAATTCAAATCGGGGTCAAATCAATGACCATATCGGCCGCCCGAAGAATTGGTATAAACCAATTGGTATAAACCAATTGTCTCAGTATTCAAACACGTTCACAGAGGATTCAATCCCCATCGGGACGGGTACACGCGGCGGTCAACTTGATCGACTTCCTGCCGGAAGCGCCCTGTGGATCTTGTCGCCACAAGCGGCGATCCGGATGGACGCCCGCGACGCGGAGGAGCCCCCGGGAGCCGCGCGCGGCACGACCCGAGGCCGGGGTGGCCCCGGAAGCGGGACGGCCCCGGGAGCGGGGAGCTCGCCTCCCGAGCCCCGGCGGCATCACGGGGAACGGAGAGCCCGCCTCCCGAGCCCCGGCGGCATCACGGGGAACGGAAGGACGACGGGAGCTCGCGAGCCCGCGAAAAGACGAAGGCCGGCGACCCCTTTCGGGGCCGCCGGCCGTGGCCGGTCATGCGGACCGGTCGTTCAGTCGTTCTTTCAGTCGTTGAGGTGCTTGCCGAGGTAGGACTCCACCTGGTCGAGGGCCACCCGGTCCTGGGTCATCGAGTCACGCTCGCGGATGGTCACCGCCTGGTCCTCAAGGGTGTCGAAGTCGACGGTGATGCAGAACGGCGTGCCGATCTCGTCCTGGCGGCGGTAGCGGCGGCCGATCGCGCCCGCGTCGTCGAACTCGACGTTCCAGCGCTTGCGGAGCTGGGCGCCCAGGTCCTTGGCCTTCGGCGACAGGTCGGCGTTGCGCGACAGCGGCAGCACCGCCGCCTTGACCGGGGCGAGACGGTGGTCGAGGCGCATGACCGTGCGCTTCTCCATGACGCCCTTGGCGTTGGGCGCCTCGTCCTCGGTGTAGGCGTCGATCAGGAAGGTGAGCGTGGCACGGTCGACACCGGCCGCGGGCTCGATCACGTAGGGGACGTAGCGCTCGCCGGTGTCCTGTTCGAAGAAGCTGAGGTCGGTGCCGGAGGCCTTGCCGTGCGCGGTGAGGTCGTAGTCGGTGCGGTTGGCGACGCCCTCAAGCTCGCCCCACTCGCTGCCCGTGAAGTTGAAGCGGTACTCGATGTCGACGGTCCGCTTGGAGTAGTGGGACAGCTTCTCCTTGGGGTGCTCGTAGATGCGCAGGTTGTCCGGGTTGATACCCAGGTCGGTGTACCAGCGGAAGCGCTCGTCGATCCAGTACTGGTGCCACTCCTCGTCGCTGCCCGGCTTGACGAAGAACTCCATCTCCATCTGCTCGAACTCCCGCGTACGGAAGATGAAGTTGCCCGGGGTGATCTCGTTGCGGAACGACTTGCCGATCTGGCCGATGCCGAACGGGATCTTCCTGCGCGCGGACTGCTGCACGTTGAGGTAGTTGATGAAGATGCCCTGGGCGGTCTCCGGCCGCAGGTAGGCCAGGCCGGACTCGTCTTCGACCGCGCCGAGATAGGTCTTCAGCAGGCCGCTGAACTGCTTGGGCTCGGTGAAGGCGCCCTTGTTGCCGCAGTTGGGGCAGGTGATGTCGGCCAGGCCGTGCTCCGGAGCCTTGCCGTGCTTCTCCTCGTAGGCCTCTTCGAGGTGGTCGGCGCGGTAGCGCTTGTGACACGACTGGCACTCGGTCAGCGGATCGGTGAAGGTCTCCACGTGGCCGCTGGCCTGCCACACCTCCGGTGCCAGGATCACGGAGGAGTCGATGCCGACCACGTCGTCACGCCCCTGCACCACGGCCTTCCACCACTGCCGCTTCACGTTGTTCTTGAGCTCCACACCCAGCGGACCGTAGTCCCAGGAGGCGCGCAGGCCGCCATAGATCTCGCTGGAGGGATAAACAAGACCACGTCGCTTGGAGAGGCTGACGATGGTGTCCATGATGTCCGTACGGCGTGCCATAAGGGAAAATCTCCATCCGGCTGGAGGTCGGCGAGGAATTGGTTGAGCTCCAGCTTAGGGGAGTCGGACGAGCAAAGCGCGCGCATAAATCATCACGCCCGCCTTATCCAAAGAAGATCCAAAGAGACTTGTTACGACCGATACCGTCGAGACCCGTCACGGCCGGTCCACATCCTCGAACGCGCTCGGCTCGTTGATCATCAACGTCATCAGCGGATACATCACCATCCGTGCCGCGCTCAGCGCCCTCCGGTAGAACCCCGCCCCCTCCCATTCGCTGACCAGCGCCCACAGCTCCGGCTCGTCCACCGACCGGGTCACCCGGCCGCGCACGTATCCCGGCTGCCCGGCCAGCGTGTCGACGATGTCATGCGCCTGGGCCAGGAATTCCTCGGCCTGACCGGGCGGCACCGAATAACGGATGAGAGCCAGCATCCGCCCAGCATGCCAGAGCCCGCCTCTCCCCTCGGCTCCGGCAGGAGACCCCTGCTCCGGCAGGAGGAGGCGGACCGCGGGCGTGGAGCATGTCGCTTTGGACGTCCCGGCGTTAGGCTCTGGCCGTGGCCGACAAACGTCGTGAACGTCCCGCGCACCCTCTGGCCCAGCATCGCCCTGAGCAGAGGAAACGCCCGCTTCCTCCGGGCGAGCAGTTCTTCACTCCGGGCGCGAGCGGCCTGCGCAAGAAGGTCGAGCAGCGCAGCGCGGCCCCGCTCGTCTTCCTGTTCCAGCTCCCCCGCTGGATCGCCCCGGCGCTGCTCGTCGTCCTGCTTCTGGCCGGCTTCGCCGTATCGTCCTTCTGGGGCGGCCTGGCGGTGTTGCCGGTGATCGGGTTCGTGAGCTGGCTGGCCTACATGTCATGGCCGTCGCTCGACACCAAGGGCCGCATCCTCCGCGTCGCCCTGCTCACCTTCCTGGTCCTGCTCGCCGCCGACCGCTTCGGAGCCTTCTAGACGTCCCTTCCGAGACGGTTTTGACAACCATTTTCATTTGCGTCCATACTGGTGGACATGATGTCCGACTTCTCCCGACGTATGCGCATGCGTACTGCGGGTTTGCTCGCCCTCACGACCGTTCTCGCCGCCACCGCCGCCTGCGGATCCGGCTCGGCCGACTCCGGCTCGGGGAGCGGTTCGGCGGGCGGCCCGGCGGGTGGCAAGACCGACGTCACCGCGGCCTTCTATCCGCTGCAGTGGCTGGCCGAACAGGTGGGCGGATCGGACGTCACCGTCACCGGCCTGACCAAGCCCGGTGTCGAGCCGCACGACCTGGAGTTGGCGCCGACCCAGGTGGCCGGCCTGGAGCAGACCCGGCTGGTCGTCTACGTCAAGGGCGTGCAGCCCGCCGTGGACGAGGCCGTCGAGCAGCACGCCGCCGACCGGAGCCTCGATGTGGTGACCCTGGTCAAGACCCTCCCCGCCGTCGCCGAGGAGCACGAGGAGGGCGAGCAGGACCACGGCCACGACGTCGGCTACGACCCGCACATCTGGCTCGACCCGTCCCGCTTCGCGACGGCCGCGACCCGGCTCGGCGAGAGGCTCGCCGCCGCCGACCCCGCCCACGCCCAGGGCTACAAGGACCGCGCGGCCAAGGTCGCCTCCGACCTCACCGCCCTGGACGGCGAGCTGACGCGGGGCCTGGGCACGTGCGGTTCGAACGCGATCGTCACCAGCCACACCGCGTTCGGCTACCTCGCCGACCGCTACAAGCTCCGCCAGATCGGGATCAGCAGCATCGACCCCGACGGTGAACCCTCTCCCGCTCGCCTCGCCGAAGTGGCGAAAGTGGCCAAGCAGGAGAAAGTGACTACCATTTTTACCGAGTCTCTCGTCAGCCCGAAGGTCGCCGAGGTCCTCGCCCAGGAGATCGGAGCCAAGACCGCGGTCCTGGACCCGGTCGAAAGCCAGCCGGCGAACGGCGACTACCTGTCCGCCATGCGCCAGAATCTCACCGCACTTCAAGCGGCGCTCAGCTGCTCGTAAAGGCAACACGTGACATCTAACCAAGCGGTTTTCGCCATGAGCGGCGGTCAGGTCCGCCTGGACCGCCGCCCGGTGCTGCGCGGCATCGATCTGACCATCGAGCCCGGCGAGGTGGTGGCCGTGCTCGGCGCGAACGGGTCGGGCAAGTCCACCCTCATCCGCGCCCTGCTCGGCCTGACGCCGCTGTCCGGCGGCACGACCCTGCTGTACGGCGCGCCGCCCGCGCGGTTCCGCGAGTGGTGGCGGATCGGCTACGTGCCCCAGCGGCTCTCGGTGGGCGGTGGCGTGCCGACCACCATCCGTGAGGTCGTCGCCTCCGGCAGGATCGCCAGACAGCGGCGGCTCCGCCCGACCAACGCGGCCGACCGCGAGGCCACCGCCAGTGCGCTGGCGGCCGTCGGCCTGGCCCATCGGGCCGGAGACCCGGTCCAGGCCCTGTCCGGCGGGCAGCAGCAGCGGGTGCTGATCGCCCGCGCCCTGGCCGGGGAGCCCGACACCTTCGTCATGGACGAACCCACCGCGGGCGTGGACGCCGACAGTCAGCAACTCCTCGCCGACACCCTGTCCGCGCTCGTCGCCGAGGGCAAGACGATCGTGCTGGTCGCCCACGAGCTCGGCCCGCTGGAGCCGCTGATCACCCGGGCCGTGGTGATCAGGGACGGGTTCGTGTGTCACGACGGACAGCCTCCCCACGCGGTCGGCGCGCACGCGCTGCCCGGCCACGACCACGTGCACCCGCACGCCGAGGAGAAGCCCTTGAGCCCGCTCGACTGGAGGCCCACGTCGTGATCGACCTCCTGCAGTTCGACTTCATGCAGCGGGCGCTGATCGCCGCCCTGCTGGTCGGCCTGGCCGCGCCGGCCATCGGCACGTTCATGGTGCAACGCCGCCTGGCCCTGCTGGGCGACGGCATCGGGCACGTCGCGCTGACCGGTGTGGCGCTCGGCTTCCTGACCGGCACCGCTCCCGTGCTGACCGCCGTGGTGGTCTCGGTGCTCGGCGCCGTGGCCATCGAGCTGGTCCGCGAGCGCGGCAGGACCAGCGGCGACGTGGCGCTCGCGCTGCTGTTCTACGGCGGTATCGCCGGAGGCGTGCTGCTCATCTCCCTGGCCCCGGGCGGCAGCAACGCCACCTTGATGTCCTACCTTTTCGGCTCGATCAGCAGCGTCAGCGTCGAGGACGTGTGGGTGATCGGCCTGCTGGCGGCCGCCGTACTCGGCATGGTGGCCTTCTTCGGGCGGGAACTCTACGTGCTCTGCCAGGACGAGGAGGTCGCCAAGGCCAGCGGCCTGCCGGTGCGCTTCCTGAGCCTGCTGATCGCCGTCACGGCCGCGCTGACCGTGGTGATCGCCATGCGTGTGGTTGGATTGCTGCTGGTCAGCGCGTTGATGGTGGTGCCGGTGGCGACCAGCCAGCAGCTCACCCGAGGGTTCCGGAGCACAATGCTGTTTTCCATGCTCTTTGGGATGATCGCCACTGTCGGCGGGCTTACCTCCTCCTTCTACGTCGAGGTCCCGCCGGGCGCCGTCATCGTGATCGTAGCCCTCGCAGGGTTCGTCCTGGCCCTCGGGCTCGGTAGATTCATACGCCGAAGCCGACCACGGGAGTCCACTCCATGAGCAGCAGACGCGATGCCGTCCATGACGTCCTCCGCCAGAGCGAAGGCTTCCGCAGCGCGCAGGACGTCTATGCCGAGATGCGCGCGGAGGGCGCGAAGATCGGCCTGACCACCGTTTACCGGGCGCTGCAGGCACTCGCCGACAGCGGTCATGTCGACATGCTCAGAACCGACGACGGGGAGTCGGTCTACCGGGCGTGCGCCAGCGGTGATCATCACCACCACCTGGTCTGCCGCCGCTGCGGGTGGACCGTGGAGGTGGCCGGGCCCGTGGTGGAACGCTGGGCCGAGGCGGTCGGTTCCGAGCACAGCTTCACCGACGTCACTCACACGGTCGAGGTCTTCGGCACCTGCGCCTCCTGCTCGGCCGCCGTCGAGGCCGCCAGAGCCGCCGGCCCCGGCCGGATCTGAGGGCGCGGGGCGAGGTTCGCCGGGCCGGCGGCCCGGCACGACCGCGAACGCCGCTCCGGGCGGGAGCCGTACAGGACACCGAGGGCGATCACCGCGCACCCGGCGAGCTGGATCGCCGACGGGCGCTCGGCGAGCGCCAGCGCGGACAGCGCGACGGTCCCCGCGGGCTGGACGAGCAGCAGCAGCGCGGTGAGCGCCGCGGGCTGGCGGGGCAGCGCGTAGGTGATCAGCACCCAGCCGAGCACCTGGGGCCCGAGCGCGAGCAACAGCAGCCAGCCGTGCGAGGGCCACCGGGGAGTGAGGACGGCGCCGCCGGACCAGAGGCCGGTCAGGGCGATCAGCACCGTGGCCGCCGCGACCGCGTGGGCCAGCGGCCCGGCGCCCCGGTGACCGCCCTGCGAGCACGCGCGCAGGATCAGCATGAAGGCGGCGTAGGCCAGCGAGGTGGCCGCGCCGAGGATCACGCCGAGGCGGGGGTCGGAGCCGTACGGCGCGGCGTCGAACAGGCCGGAGATCAACACCACGCCCGCGAACACGACGGGGGCGGCGAGCAGGAGCCGGTTCGGGGGCCGCTCGCCCAGAAACGCCCATGCCGCGAACGCCACCACGAACACCTGCAGGTTGCCCAGGACGGTGGCCAGACCGGCGCCGACGTAGCCGATGCTGTGGTGCCACAGGAGCAGGTCCGTGGCGAAGATCGCGCCCGCGAGCCAGGAGAGCCGGCGTTCTCTGGCCGCCATCGGGCCGATCCTGCGCTTCTCCCGCCAGGCCAGCGCCCCCAGGAACGGCACCGCGTAGGCGCACCGGAACAGCGCGGAGGTGGCGGGGGACGCGTCGGACAGGCGCACCAGGGTGGCCGATGTCGCGATGACCATCGCTCCGGTCACGGCTGCGACAAGGATACGGCGCTGCGCGATCACACACGACCCCCGAACACCCGCCGGAGAGATACGCTTCCGAGACGGCAAGTCGCCGTACGCGCCCCCACGTCAAAACCGCATACAACAGGAGTCAACATGCCATTCGGACATGACATGGTGCACTCACTCGCCACAGTGGTCGACCTGGTCAACACCTCTCCCTCCACCGGGGGCCAGGACACGCTGACCACCCTGGAACAGCTCGGCGAGTTCGTGGAACGGCAGCAAGTGAGCGGCATCGAGAAGCTGGACGCCACCGACCTGAGCCAGGTGCGCACCCTGCGAGAGGCCTTCCACAAGGTCTTCACCGCCCCCGACCAGGCCACTGCCGTCATCCGGGTGAACACGCTGCTGAGCGAGACGCGCATCACCACACGCCTGACCGAGCACGACGGTCACCCCCTGCACATCCACTACTTCGCGCCGGGCGCCTCGCTCAGCGAGCACCTGGCGGCCGACCTCGGCGTCGCCCTGGCCCACCTGCTCGTCGAAGGCGAGTGGGAACGCCTGCGCACCTGCTCGGCACCCGACTGCGACCACGTCTTCGTGGATGAGTCGCGCAACCGCTCCCGGGTCTACTGCGACAGCCGTACCTGCGGAAACCGGATGCACGTCGCCGCCTACCGAGCCCGCCGCCGCGCCTGAGGTCACCCCCCGCCGACCGCGCCGAAATCGCCGTGCCGCCCCGCCCCCGCGGCGAAGCGCGCGGCGCCGGCCACCGCACCGGGCAGGGCGTTCATGCCGTGGCGCAGCTCCCCCGCCATGGCATCCTCCTCCGCCAGGCCCTCCTGTTCCAACACCGACATACGGTCGCCGCGCATGCAGCCTTGCGGGAAGCGCGCGATGTCGGCGGCGAGACGCTCGGCGGCCTCACGTGCCTCACCGACCGGAACCACTCGGTTGACCAGACCCATCTCCAAGGCCTCCGGGGCCGGGACGGGACGGCCGGTGAGGATCATGTCCATCGCGCGGCCCGTCCCGATCAGCCGCGGCAACCGCACGGTCCCGCCGTCGATCAGCGGGACGCCCCAGCGACGGCAGAAGACCCCGAAGACCGCCTCCGACTCGGCCACCCGCAGGTCGCACCAGAGCGCCAGCTCCAGCCCGCCCGCGACCGCGTACCCGGCGACCGCCGCGATCACCGGCTTGCCGAGCCGCATCCGGGTGGGCCCCATCGGCCCGTCACCGTCGGGGGCCACCCGATTGCCGCGGTCCGTGTCGATCGCCTTGAGGTCGGCCCCCGCGCAGAACGTGCCGCCCTCGCCCCACAACACGGCCACGGCGGCGTCGGGATCGGCGTCGAACTCGCGGAAGGCGTCGGCCAGGGCCACGGCGGTGGGCCCGTCCACGGCGTTACGGGCCTCGGGCCTGGACAGGACGACGGTGGTGACAGGCCCGTCGCGCTCGATCCTGACGGTCATCCGGGTGCACCTCTCTGCGGAGTCGGCATCACCCGGAACATAACATTATTCTGTAACGTGATTCGGTACGGCTCCGCCGTACCTCCTGTCGCGGCGGGCGTAGACCTCGCAGGCCTCCCACAGGTCGCGGCGGTCGAAGTCGGGCCACAGCCGGTTGAGGAAGACCATCTCGGCGTAGGCCGTCTGCCAGATCAGGAAGTTGGAGGTGCGCTGCTCGCCCGAGGAGCGCACGAACAGGTCCACATCCGGGATCTGCGGCTCGTCCAGATAACGGGCGAAGGTCTCCTCCTTCACCCGGCCCGGCTTGACCCGCCCGGCCGCGATGTCCTGCGCCAGGCGCAGCGCCGCGTCCACGATCTCGGCGCGGCCCCCGTAGTTGACGCAGAACTGGAGGGTCAGCGTGGAGTTGCGCTCGGTCATCCGCTCGGCGTCCTGCAGCTCCTGGATGACGCTCTTCCACAGCCGCCCGGGACGGCCCGCCCAGCGGACCCGCACGCCCATCGCGTGGAGCTCGTCCCTGCGGCGGCGGATGACGTCGCGGTTGAAGCCCATCAGGAAACGCACCTCGTCAGGAGAGCGCCTCCAGTTCTCGGTGGAGAAGGCGTAGGCCGACAGGTAGGGGATGCCGAGCTCGATCGCGCCCTCGATCACGTCGAAGAGCGACGCCTCACCCGCCTTGTGGCCCTCGGTGCGCGGCAGGCCGCGCTGCTTGGCCCACCGGCCGTTGCCGTCCATCACGATCGCCACGTGCCGGGGCACGAGGTCTCGCGGGATGGGCGGCGGGGTGGCACCGGAGGGATGAGGGGCCGGGGGACGGACGTTCAAGTGGTGAGCTCCCTTTCTACGTGTGGGAGAGAGCGTATGCCGTGTTCGAGGTGCCACTGGAGATAAGCCGCGACCAGGCCGCTGCATTCGGCGCGGTGCCGCCTGTCGGAGGCGTCGGCGGTGAGCCAGTCGCCCCGGAGCAGCGCGGACATCAGGGCCAGGGTCTCCCCTTCGGGCACGGCGGCGCCCGCGGGACGGCAGTTCCCGCAGACCACTCCCCCCGCCACGATGGCGAAGGCCCGCACCGAGGCCGCCTTGCACCGGGCGCACGCTTCGAGGGCGGGAGCGTAACCGGCGACGGCCAGCGAGCGCAGGAAGTAGGCGTCGAGCACCAGCCGGGCTTCGTGCTCCCCGGAGCCGAGCGTGCGCAGACCGCCGACGAGCAGCAGGAACTGGCGGAGCGCGGGCTCCTTCTCTCCTATGATCAGCCGGTCCGCGGTCTCCAGCATCGCGACGCCCGCGGTGTAGCGCGGGTAGTCGGACACGAGCGCCTCGCCGTACGGGCGGATCGTCTCCGCCTGGGTGATCACATCGAGCGTGCGGCCGGTGTGGAGCTGGAGATCCACGTGGGTGAACGGCTCCAGCCGGGCACCGAACCGCGAGGTGGTCCGCCTGACCCCCTTGGCGACTCCCCGGATCTTGCCGGTGCGCCTGGTCAGGACGGTGACGATGCGGTCGGCCTCGCCCAGCTTGTGGGTGCGCAGCACGATGCCCTCGTCACGGTACAGACTCACCGGATCAGTCTAGTGGGCTGACCCGGGTGGCACGTTTTAACCATGATCAAGGGGCACGGATGGATCACGAGTGCATGTTGTTCACCTAAAACTCACTAAACTTTGGCCTCTGGCGAGCTCCTCGCGCCATGTTTCACCCCGCCCCCGCACGAAAGGGTGCCATGCCCCGCGTGGTCCTGCTGGGCTCATCGCCCGGCCCCGATACCGCTCCCGGTCAGTCGACGCCGCCCGCCGGGCTGACCCTACCCGCGCTCCCCGGCTGCCCCACGGTGATCGGCAAGCTGCACGGCCAGCTCGCCTCGCTCGACCCCGCCCCGGTGACGATCGTCCACTCGGGCGACGCACCGGCCTACCGGGGTTTTCCCGGCAAGCTCGTCGAGACCTCCGACCTGGCCGGTGAGCTGCGCGCCGTGGCCGACGCGGTCGAGCACGCCACGGAGAACCTGTTCATCCTCCCCGCCAACTCACTGATCCACGACGAGCTGATCTACCAGATCACCAAGTCCAAGCGCGGGGCGCTCGCACTGATCGTCAAGGAGCCGCGCGAGGAGGACGAGAACGGCGACGCCATCGTCCCCGACGTCCCGATCGAGCAGGCGGAGCCGGAGATCGGCGACCGGACGCTGGAGGACCTGCCGGTCCGGGTCCGCGCCAGCAAGTCCCGGGTGATCTCGGTGGGCTCGGCCTACCACGCGGTGACCCGGCCCAACTCCGTCCTTCTCGGCCCGCTGCACCTGCACCAGAAGCACGCGGTCACGCTGGCCGAGGTCGCTCGCGAGCTCGCCGACATGGCCCACCTGTTCGGCCCCGAAGACGACCTGGTCCAGCTCCTGGTCCTGGGCCTGGTACGGCGAGGCGTCTCGGTCGGCATCCGCGGTCGCCGCGACCTGTTCTTCCAGCGGGTGAACACCCGGGAGGAAGCCGACCAGGCGGTGGCCGAGATGGCCACCTTCGACGAAGACAAGGCGCGGCTCAACAACGCGGTCAAGGGCGCCGACGGATTCTTCACCACCTTCTTCGTCAGCACCTACTCCCGGTTCATCGCCCGCTGGGCGGCACGGCGCGGGCTCACCCCCAACCAGGTCACGCTGATCTCCATCGCCCTGGGCGTGGCGTCGGCGGCGTGCTTCGCCACCGGCGCGCGGGCCGGGATGATCGCCGGTGGCATTCTGATCTACTTCGCGTTCGTGTTCGACTGCGTGGACGGTCAGGTCGCGCGCTACGCCCGCAAGTTCGGCGTGCTCGGGGCGTGGCTGGACGCCACCTTCGACCGCTTCAAGGAATACGTGGTCTTCGCCGGCCTGGCGGTCGGCGCGGCCGTCTCCGGTGTGGGCGACGTGTGGACGCTGGCGTTGATCGCGCTCGGCGTGCAGTCCATCAGGCACCTGCTGGACTTCTCCTTCGGCGCGGCCAACCGGCGCAAGCCTCCGTCGCCCCTGCCCTCGATGTCGCTGGCGATCAGCTCCGACACCGACCTGCGCGCGGCGCTGGAGCAGCGCAAGATCTCGCGCAGCGGCGGGATCCGCGGCCTGCTCAAGATGTGGACCAAGGCGGGCAAATACCGGGCCGTGCACTGGGCTCGCAAGATGATCGTGTTCCCGATCGGTGAGCGCTTCGCGGCCATCGCCATCGTCGGCGCCTTCTTCGACGCCCGGGTCACCTTCCTCACCCTGATCATCTGGGGCGGCATCGGCGCCGCCTACTCGCTCACCGGACGTCTGATGAGGTCGCTCGCATGATCACCCAGCCGCAGACCACCCCCGCTCCGGACCCCTACGAGGAGCGGCTGCGCATCCAGACCGCGCGGCTGCTCGCCTACCGCGACGACGGTCCGCTGGTCACGGCGCTCCGCGGCAAGGTGGGCCCGGGGCTGCCCCCGGTGCCGTCCGCGATCGCCGCGCTGCTGGCGATCATCGCGATGGCGGCGACCGGCATGCTGGACAGCGGCCCGATCCTGCTCCTCCCGGTCCTGGTCATGGTCGCCCTGGTGCTGCCGACCGCGGCCCGCGGCCACCTCGGCAAGTTCGACTGGATGATGCCGCCGCTGATCCGGGCGACCGAGTTCCTCACGATCGTCCTGATCGGCGTGGCGGTCGAGGCGCCCAAGTGGCTGCTGTTCGTGTTGATCTACGTGATCGGCTATCACACCTACGACACGGTGTACCGGACCCGGCAGAGCATCTGGCCGCCCGACTGGGTGTTCAAGGCCGGGCTGGGCTGGGAGCTGCGGCTGCTGCTGATCGGCGCCGGCGCCGCACTGGGTGTGCTGACCTGGGTGCTGGCCGCGCTCACGCTCTACCTCGGCGTGATGTTCGCCGTCGAGAGCGTGACGAGTTGGGTCCGCCTGGACAAGGAGTCGGCGCTCGCCCAGGCGGGCGACGACCTGGAGGCCTCCCCCGAGGAGGCCATGGAGCAGGCCACGGGCGAGGCCGAGCCCGCCTGACCCCGCCACACCACCCGCCGGAGGGCCGCGACGAACGTCGCGGCCCTTTCGTTGTGTTACAAAGCAACGTGGAACTGGATCGGCTGGATCGTGACATCATCGGGGCACTCGTCGAGGACGCTCGCGCCACCTACGCGGAGATCGGGCAGAAGGTGGGCCTGTCGGCGTCGGCCGTGAAACGGCGGGTGGATCGTCTACGTGAGACGGGGGCGATAACCGGGTTCACCGCGCGGGTGGAACCCTCGGCGCTCGGCTGGACGACCGAGGCCTACGTGGAGTTGTTCTGTGCCGGCAAGACCTCGCCTTCGGAGATCGGGGTGGCCATCACCCGCCATCCCGAGGTGGTCTCCGCCTGCACCATCACCGGCGAGGCGGACGCGCTGCTGCACATCAGGGCCACCGACGTCCGCCATGTGGAGCGGGTGATCGAGCGCCTCGCCTCGGAGCCGTTCGTGGTGCGGACCAAGAGCTCCATCGTGCTCTCCCGGCTGGTCGTCACCCCACTGGTGACCTCGCGCAACGAATCACCGTTCACTTCCTGAACTATGCAAAGAATCCACACTCACACGCAAAATCGGACTCTTGGCCTGCACGAACGCCGTTCCTAGGCTGTTGCCGTTCTCACCACAACGTCCTTTACGGGGTGTTCATGACGAAGCACTACCTCATGTGTCGGCCCGACTACTTCGCGGTTGAGTATGCGATCAACCCGTGGATGGATCCCGAGGCCGGAGCCGATCGCGAGGTGGCGATCCGCCAGTGGGAGGGGCTCAAGAGCGCCTACGAGGAACTGGGGCACCAGGTCAGCCTGATCGATCCGGTAGAGGGCCTGCCGGACATGGTCTTCGCCGCCAACGGAGCCCTGGTCGTCGGCGGCCGGGTGTACGGCGCGCGGTTCACCCATCCGCAGCGCGCCGCCGAGGGTCCCGCCTACCTGAAGTGGTTCGTCGACAACGGCTACAGCCGGGTGCACGAACCCGTCCACACCAACGAGGGCGAGGGCGACTTCCTCACGCTCGACCACATGGTGCTGGCCGGGACGGGATTCCGCACCGACATCACCGCGCACAAGGAGGCCCAGGAGTTCCTCGGCCGTCCCGTGGTGACGCTGCAGCTGGTGGACCCGCGCTTCTACCACCTGGACACCGCCCTGTTCCCACTAAACGGACATAACGTGGCATACTTCCCGGGGGCCTTCTCGGCGGGAAGCCAGGAGGTGCTGCGGAACCTGTTCCCCGACGCCGTCATCGCCGACGAGGACGACGCCACCGTGCTCGGACTCAACGCCGTCAGCGACGGCACCCACGTGGTGATCAACGCCGAGGCGGCCAACCTCCAGCTGGAGCTCAAGCGCCACGGTTTCGAGGTCGTACCGGTCGAGCTGTCCGAGCTGCGCAAGGCCGGCGGCGGGCCCAAGTGCTGCACGCTCGAGATCCGGGGATAGACACGAGTAGGACGGCCAGAAAGCAAGGAACGGCGAATACCGGATGACCACCACAGACGAGTTCATCGAGCTCAGTGAGCGCCGCAGCGCGCACAACTACCACCCGCTTCCCGTCGTGATCCACGAGGCGCAGGGCGCCTGGGTCACCGACGTGGAGGGGAAGCGGTTCCTGGACTGCCTGTCCGGCTACTCCTCGCTGAACTTCGGCCACGGCAACCCGAAGATCATCGCGGCGGCCCAGGAGCAGCTGGCGAGGCTCACCCTCACCAGCCGCGCCTTCTTCCACGACCAGTTCGCCACCTTCGCCGCCGGGCTGGGCGACCTCACCGGCAAGGACATGGTCCTGCCGATGAACACCGGCGCCGAAGCCGTGGAGACCGCCATCAAGGTAGCCCGCAAGTGGGGCTACCAGGTCAAGGGCGTGGCCCCGGAGCAGGCCAACATCATCGTGATGGAGGACAACTTCCACGGCCGCACCACCACGATCGTCAGCTTCTCCACCGACCCCGACGCCCACGACGACTTCGGCCCCTACACCCCCGGCTTCAAGATCGTGAAGTACGGCTCGGCCGAGGCGATCCGCGAGGCCGTCGACGCCAACACCGTCGCGGTGCTGCTGGAGCCCATCCAGGGCGAGGCCGGCGTGCTGGTCCCGCCGGACGGCTACCTCACCCAGGTCCGCGAGCTGTGCGACGCGGAGAACATCCTGATGATCGCCGACGAGATCCAGTCGGGTCTCGGCCGCACCGGCGACACCTTCGCCTGCGACCACGAGGGCGTCGTCCCCGACATCTACGTGCTGGGCAAGGCCCTGGGCGGCGGCGTCGTCCCGGTCTCGGCGATCGCCGCCAACGAGGACGTGCTCGGCGTGATCAAGCCGGGCCAGCACGGCTCCACCTTCGGCGGCAACCCGCTCGCCTGCGCGGTGGCCAACGCGGTCATCGAGATCCTCAACACCGGCGAATACCAGGCGCGGGCGAAGGAGCTCGGGGCCGTCCTGCACGAGAAGCTGCGTGGCCTGGTCGGCCAGGGCGTGGTCACCGTGCGCGGACGCGGTCTGTGGGCGGGCGTCGACATCGACCCCTCCCTGGCCACCGGCAGAGAGGTGTCCAAGGCGCTGATGCGCCGTGGCGTCCTGGCCAAGGACACCCACGGCTCCACCCTCCGCCTCGCCCCGCCGATCGTCATCTCCGAGGAGGACCTCGTCTGGGCCGTCGACCAGCTCTCCGAGGTCCTCAAGGAGCTCGCGGGCTGATCCTCCCGATCCGGGTACGGCTCGCTCAACGACGCGCGAGCCGATCCCGATCCGGGTATGGCTCGCTCAACGGCGCGCGAGCCGATCCCGATCCGAGTGCGGCTCACTCAACGACGCGTGAGCCGCACCCGGATTCCTGACTTCCGGCCTGGAGCAGCCCTTCAGGGCCGTACGGGTCCGCGCGCCGTACGCGCCTCCGGTCCGGAGGCCGAGCCGGTCTGCGAGGAGGTCGCCGCCCGGGCCCGCTCCACGATCCCGGGCCGATCCTGAAGCCATTCTCCATCGTGCTCTTGTGCCTTCCAGCCCGGGGAAGGACGATGATCAGGTGGGTGCGAAGGGGGCGCGGCGCCGGCTGGACAGGGCGTTACGCGTGTTCGGCTATCGGCTGTACCAGGGACCGGCGCGAGGGCGAGGCATCTACATCGGCCCGATCTCCGGCCGGCATGACACGAGGCGGCCGCTCCCGCCGGGGGCGGAGCATTACCTGCGCCGGGACAATCCTGAGCTGCTCGACCTGGAGGACCGCTACCGGCGGATGGTGTCGCCGCTCACCGATCACGCGGTGTGGACGGGAAGGCATCGCCAGGACGGCATCCATCTTCCCTACTTCCGTGGTGACAACGCCTACATCTGGCAACTCCGGCACATGGGCAGGAAGGCCCGGGAGAAATATCTCGCCTACGCCGAGTACGTCCACGGGCTGGACCACCGAGGCCTGCTGCACGAACTCGTGGAAGACGGTGCTTTCGGGTGCTGGACCTTCGACGACGGCCGTGGCCGCACCGTGAGCCGCGACCTCCTGGACTCGATCAACGAGATGTATTTTCTCGACCGCACGTGGGGGTTGTTCGAGCGGAAGGACTTCACGGTCGCGGATATCGGTGCCGGCTATGGCCGGCTCGCCACTCACATGACACGGGCGGCTCCCGGGCTGAGGCACTATTTCTGCCTCGACGCCGTCCCGGAGTCGACTTTTCTCAGCAGGTTCTACATCGGCTTCCGGGGGTGTGAGGAAAAGGCATCCTCGGTGCCACTCGACGAGCTGGACCAGCGTCTCGCCGGAGTCAGCATCGATCTGGGCGTGGCGATTCACAGTTTCTCGGAGATGTCGTCCGCCGCCATTGAATCCTGGGTGAGCCGACTGGTCAGAACGGGTGCGAGACATCTGCTGGTGGTTTCCAACGAGGCCGACGAGCTTTTCGCCTCGGAATCGGGCGGAACGCGCGTGGACGCCATGCCGATACTCGAAAGGCACGGTTATCGGCTCCAGGCGGCAGAACCGGTATTGCGGGACGTCGTGACCCGCCGTACGGTCGGCACCGACAACTACTTCTTGTTCTTCGAGCTTCACGAGAGAAACGTGTGACACTGCGCTACGGAGGCGTTGCTTGAACGAATTGATGCGGTTCGAGACGGCGGACGGCGGTCACGTGGTCGTCGAGGTGAGCACCCAGGATCCAGGCATCCAGCGGGCCAGCCGGGCGGGCGGGATGGTCGAGGTCCGGCAGAGGTTCGAAGACGCCCTGACAGATGTCCGCGATGCCGCGATCTCCGCGCTTGCGGTCTTTCGTGATGGACGACTCAAACCCGACAGCGTGGAGATGGAGTTCGGCGTCCGTCTCAACGCCGAAGCCGGAGCGGTGATCGCCAAAACCTCGGCGGAGGGCCACATCGTCGTCAAGCTGGGCTGGAACTCCGAGTCCGCCGAGAACGAATCGCACTGACATCCCATCCATGAAGATCGCCTACGCGGTTCGCCACTACTCCCCGGAGTGGGATGCGATCAGTAAATATGTAAGGAATCTCGCTGCTCTGTTGCGTTCGTCCGGGCACCGGACATACCTCGTCACGGAGTCCGCACCCGCCTCCGCACCGGAGTTCACCGCGGTCGTCGAGACCCGTCCGTCCAGGGAGGGCTGGGACTACTTCTGCGACGACCAGGAGTACGCCGACCGCGTCCATCGCACCATGCGGGCGCTCCACCGCGAGACGGGCCTGGACGTCGTCGAGTTCGCCGACAGGGGCGCGGAAGGACTGTCGGTGATCCGGGCCAAGCGGCTGCTGGGCGAGTTCGACGGCACGAGGTTGGTGGTACGCCTGCACGGGCCGACCGAACTGCTCGCCACGGCCGCGGGCGACCCGGAGGTCAGCTATCCCCGCTCGATCCGGATGTTCGCCGAAGACTACTGCGTCAGGCACGCCGACCTGCTGACCTCCCCGTCCGGGGCGGTGGAGGGATACGCCCGCGACCGGTTCAGATCGGCGCTACGGTGCCCTCAGCCCCTGTCCGCGGAGGATATGACGCCGGTGACGCCGCCGGCGGATCGTCCGGAGTTCCATGTCGTTTTCGGCGGCCTCCTGGACCCTGCCGGCGGAGCGGACCTGTTCCTTGAGGCCGCCGACCTGATCGTCAGGTCCGCACCGCAGTTCACCTTCACCCTGTACGGCGTCGCCGGTTCGCGCCGGCACTTCGGCAAGCCGTACGTGGAGCACCTGAAGCGGCTCATCACCGAGCCGCTGCGCGGGAAGGTGCGGATCGTCACCCCCACGGCGGACACCCAGGTCGGCGCGGTCCGGCCCGGGATCTGGGAAAGTGCCCGCTACTGCGTCTTTCCCGCGCGCTGGGACAACCTGTCCCACGAGGCGCTGGAGGCCATGAGCCGCGGATGCGTGGTGGTCTGCGGTGACGGCGGAGGGATGGCCGAGATCATCGACCACGGCGAGTCCGGTTTCCTGGTCGACCTCGGCGATCCGAAGCACCTGGCCGGATTCTTCCTCCGGCCGCCCCCCGGGCTGGACCGGGTCGCGGAGCGTGCGGTCCTGACAGCCCGGCGGACGGGAGATCCGGCCGACGCGTGCGCGCGGATCCTCTCCGCCTACCGGAGCGTGCCGGCGGACCCTCCACGCGCCGCCGCCGAACCGGGCTCGGCGCCGTTGGTGTCGGTCATCGTTCCCGTTTTCAACAAGGGGCGCCTCGTCGAGGAGACGATCGCCTCCGTCCGCGCGTCGGACTACTCTCCGGTCGAGATCGTCGTCGTGGACGACGGTTCCACCGACCCCGAGACGAGGGCCGTGCTCGACGGGCTGTCAGACGTGGTCAAGATCTCCAAGGAGAACGGCGGGCCCGGTTCGGCTTACAACGCGGGGCTGGCGGCGGCCCGCGGCGAGTTCGTCCTCCCGCTGGACGGCGACGACCTGATCGATCCGGGCTACCTGGGCACCGCGGTGCGTGCCCTGCTCAGCGACACGAGCCTGTCCTACCTGACGTGCTACGTCCGCTACTTCGGGATCCTGAATCTGGTCCACGTGCCCGTCGGCTACGTCCCGGATCTCATGCTCTTCCTCGACACCGAGGGCAAGAGGAGCAAGGTCTTCCGCCGATCGGCGCTTGAGGCGGTGGGCGGATTCGACGAGCGGCTCCCGACCCTCGACGACTGGGAGCTCCAGATTCGCCTGGCCAGGCAGGGCTTCGGCGGGGACGTGATCCCGCAGGTGCTCTTCTCCTACCGGCGGCACCTCACCTCCCTGACCTTTTCCTCGCACGCCGAGACGTTCGTCGACGAGATCCACCACGTGCTGCGCAAGCACGCGGACCTGGTGGCCGGTGAGGGCACGAACGCCGTGCTGCATCTGCTCCACCTGTGGAAGCACAAGGTCGAGCTGAGCCGCTCGGCCCAGTGGCGGCTGGAGGCCGGGGGCGCCCCGGCGTGATCGGTCAGGCGCCCGGCGTCCGCAACCGCAGCACGTGCACCCCGCCGGAGGCCTCCCCGCAGATGATGAGCGGGTCGACGGACTCCTCGACCAGGCAGGCGGTGATACCGCTGTCCCCGAGGAACCGCGCCACCTCGGTTCCCGCGGCGAGATCCCAGAGCGCCACGGTGTTGCCGGCGCCCGACACCACCAGACGGCCGTCGGCCGTGCTCGCCAGCGCCCGCACCGCGCCTTCGGCGCTCGGGAGCGCCCCCGCCCGTTGCCCGGTGACGACGTCCCAGATCCGGATCGCTCCGTCGCCGCCGCCGGACACCGCGCGCCTCCCGTCCGGGCCAAGCAGGACAAGGGCGTTGAGCAGGGTCTCGTGGGCGCGCACCTCCCACCGCGCCTCACCCGAGTGCAGGTCCCAGGCGATGAGGACGCCGTCGATGCATCCCGCCAGGGCGGCACTCCCATCCGGGGACACCGTCAGGCTGAGCACGGGCCCTCCCGGCCCCCGGCACAGGTGCAGGGCCTGCCCCGTCTCCAGGTCCCATACGGCCACCGTCCCCTCCGCACCTCCGGTGACCAGTCGCTTCCCGTCGGGAGTGACCCGCACGACCTGCACGGCCTCTCCGGTTTCCAGGACCCGGTGGAGGTCGCCGGTGCGCAGGTCCCAGATGTGCGCGGAGCCGTCACCGGTGCCGGCGACGGCGTATCGCCCGGGGACCACCGTCATGGCGGTCACGGCCCGGCCACCCGTGCTCCACGTGCGCTCGTTTCGGCCGCCGTCCAGCTCCCAGACCCGGAGGGTGCCGTCGCCGGAGGCCGAGACGACACGCCCGCCGTCGAGCACGGCCAAGCCGACCACCGCGCCGGCGTGGTCGCGGAGCACCAGGTGCTCGCCTCCCGTGCCGGTGCGCCACACGCGTAGCGTGGTGTCGTCCGATCCGGACACCACCAGCCCGTCGTCACCTCGCGGGACGGCGGCCATGGCGGTGACCCACCCCGTGTGGCTGGGCTGGCCGCTCCGCGTCGCGAGGTTCTCCAGGTCCCACACCCGCAGCGCGCCGTCGGCTGAGCCCGAGATGATGTGACGGCCGTCGGCGGCCGTGGCGACGGCGTTGATCCAGCCCGCGTGCCCGCGCAGCGCGGCGACCTCACGCCCGCTCGCGATGTCCCAGACGCGCACGATGGCGTCGTCCCCTCCGGAGACGACGTGGCGGCTGTCGGCGGTCGCGGCCAGGGCCCCGACCCAGCCGCTGTGGCCGTGCAGGGTCGCCTGCCGTGCGCCCGTGTCGAGATCCCACACCGTCAGGGGGCCCTCCATGGAGCTCACCGCGGCCCGTTTGCCGTCCGGCGTGGTGGCCAGCGCCCAGATCGCCCCGTGACCACTGGCCAGGGAGAACGCGGGGCTGCCGTCGTGCAGGTGCCAGACGTGGAGGGTTCCGCTGTCGGAGCCGAACAGGACATGGCGGCCGGTCAGCGCCACGGTGGCGGACTGCACCCACCGCTCCCCGCTGTCCAGGCCGAGCAGGGGCGTGCCGTCCTCGATGAGCCAGGTGCGCACCGTGCCGTCCTCTGACCCGGAGGCGGCCATCCGGCCGTCCCGCGAGAGCCTCAGGGACATCACCGCACCCTGGTGCCCGCGCAGGACATGGCGCTGCACCCCCTCACGCAGGTCCCACACCCGCACGGTGCCGTCGGCGGAACCGGACACCGCCCGCCGGCCGTCCGGGGTGACCGCCACGGACCACACCGAGCCCTGATGTCCGCGCAGGACATGGCGCTGCACCCCCTCACGCAGGTCCCACACCCGCACGGTGCCGTCCACAGAGCCGGACACCGCCCACCGGCCGTCCGGGGTGAGGGCGACCGACCAGACGGACCCGTCGTGCCCGCGAAGTGTGTGACGCTCGACGCCGTCGTCAAGCCTCCACACTCGTATGGTGCGGTCATCGGCGCCCGAGACCGCCATCAGGCCGTCCCCCGAGGGGGCGATCGTGCGGACCCACCCGGTGTGGCCGACCAGACTGCGCAGCATGGGCGTGTCGGGCGTGATCAGGCTCGGTCCCTGCGGGCATAGCCACGGCCGCCCCGACCAGGCGCGGGCCTGCGCCACCAGCCGCCGGATGGCAGGCTCGCCGGAGCCGGCGAGCCTGCCGACCAGCTGGGCCGCCAGCTGGTCGGGATTCCGGGCGAGGACGTGGCTGGACAGGCGTAGCGCGTCCCGCAGCAGGACGACATCGGCGTCCTCGATCCCGGCGAAGTCCGCCAGCAGCGAGGTCATGTCGGTGGCGGAGAGCTTGGCTGAGAGCCATTCCATGTTCAGCAGCAGCATCCGCAGTTGGTCCTTCCGGCCGGCGCGGACGAGGTGGTGGGCGAGGTTCTCGAAGTAATAGCCGTCGGCCGGGCCGCTCGCCCAGCCGTGCGGCGCCCGCCGCGCGTAGGCGTCCAGGAGACGGGTGTGGAGCCGCGCCACATCCCCCGCGCGCCGGCACACGTAGTCCATTTGCAGGTCATGCAGGGTCAGGTCGCGGTCGCCGTCCATGCGGGCCAGAGATCGCTCCGCGAACAGGTCGAGCAGTTCCTCGGTCTCCAGGTCGTCGACTCCCAGCGGCTCCCACAGCAACTCGACGACGTGGGCGGGCACGGCTCGCCCCTGAAAAACCGCGAGGTCCAGGTATCGCTCCCGTTCCCCCGGCTCCAGCGCCTCCACACTGACCTCGATCGCGAGCAGCAGGTTGTGGTGGGGGTAGTGCGGAAACGCTTGCCGGATCTTTTCCAGGTCGGCCTGGCGCAGCCGCCGCAGCACCCCGGCCCAGCGTTCGGGCCTGCCGCCCACCATGGCACCTGCCATGGCGAGCGCCAGGGGCAGATTGCCGCACTCACGGGCGATCTGTACGGCTTCCGCGGGCAGATCCGCCGCGGAATGGCCGGCCCAGTCGGCGAGCAGGGCCGCCGCCTGCTCGTCGTCAAGCAGGCCGATGCCGGTGCCCCGGGCGCCGCTCGCCCGGGACAGCCCGGCGTCCCTGGTGGTGAACAGCAGGCGGCTGTGCGATCCGAGCACGTCGAAGGCCGTGATGTGCTCGGCCTTCCACACATTGTCGAGGATCACCAGGCAGCGACGGCCCGTCAGTAGCCTGCTCAACTCGGCCCGGCCGTACTGCACGTCCACGAACGCGGCCTCGGGCATGCCGAGGGCGGAAGCGAGCTGGGCCTGGCGCTCGGGCAGCGAGGCTTCCGGGCCGAGCTCCACCCAGATGACGCCGTCCGGGAAGGACCGCCGCACCTGCGGGTCCCTGCCGACCGCGGCGGCGAGCACCGACTTGCCGGCGCCCCCCATGCCGACGATGGCGATCTTCCGTCCGCCGTCGGCCGCCTCTCCGGCGCCGTCGAGTACGGCCTGCCGTACCTCGGCGACCTCCTTGGCACGCGCCAGGTAGTGCGGCGGCGGCACGGGCACGTTGGACAGCGCCCCGACCGGACCGGTCGGCAGCTCGGCGACGCCGGCCAGCTCGGGCAGCAGCCGCGCCAGCAGGACCGCGGGCAGCATGAAAGCGATCTTGCGGTCGGCATGGAGATCCTGCGCGACCACCATGCCGACGACGGCCTGGAGTTCCTCGTCGTAGACGGCTCCCCCGCTGAAGCCGCGTTCGACGGCCGCTCCGGGGATCTTGACGTCCTCCAGCTGGATCCAGCCGTTCCGCTGCGGGCCACGGATCCGGCCGGTGGACCACAGGCCGGAGGGGTAGCCGCGCGGAAAGCCGAAGGATCTGAAGGCGTGGTTCCAGGTGTCGGCGGGGGCGGCCAGCGGCGCGGGCCGCGCGGACTCGGGCGCCTCGTCCACCAGCGCCAGCAGCGCCACGTCTCCCGAGCCCTCCGCGTCGATGGGTATCCAGCGCTCCACCAGGGCGCCGAGCCGCCGTCCCGCCGCCGACAGGGGGAACTCCACGGTGATCCGTTCCTCGGGCCGGCGCGCTTCGTCCTCCCTGGCCCCGAGAGCCGCGTTGACCACGTGCGCGCAGGTGAGGATATGCCGCTCGGTCACCAGGAACCCGGAGCCGACGACCTCTCCCGCGGCCGACTGGACGGCGGCCAGCGACGCGTTCAGGCGTGCGACGGCCCCGGTCACCCTCGCGTCCTTCCCCAGATACGCGCCGAGGGCGCGTTCCATGTGCCGGTGGCGGCGTCCCACCAGCCCTGGCACAGCTCTCCGTGCGTCCCGCGGAAGAAGAGGTCGAGGCGATCCCGCCGTGCGGCGACCACGCGGGGCCGGCCGTCGGCGGCGACGTGCCCGTCGTCGAGCGACTCCCAGCGACGTGCGGCGGCTCCCGCCTCTCCGAGTTCCTCGGTGAGATGGCCGATGGCTCCCGAGTCCAGCCGGGCGAACACGTCTGCCCGGCACGGCCGGGGAGAGGCGACCGCGCAGTCGGAGGCGACGCCGTCGCCCAGCACCCGGTCACGTGGTTGCCGTTGCCAGCCCCACGGTTCGAGACAGAGCAGGCGGTCGTCCTGCCGGGCGTAGACGAGCAGCCGGTTCTCCACCCTGCCCTTGCCGCGGCAGTGCAGCATCACGGGGTCCGATGTGCACGTCAGGGAGCTGTGCCCGTCCGGGGTGGCCGGCGGAGAGGTGTGGAAGGCCCCCCGGCCTGGCCGCCATGTCGTGGTGGTCCACTCGTGCGAGCGCTGGCTGGGCCGGGCGTACTGGTATCTGAGCAGCCCGTCGTCCGTGCCCCGCACCATCATGTGCACCCCGTAGAGGCTGGTGGTGGCGGCGCCTGGACGGCCCGCCACAGGGCCCCCGCACTCCTCGGGGCCTTGGATGCCGAGCTCTCTGGGATACCAGTGATGCGCCAGGACACCGCTCTCCGTGCGGGTGAAGATGTCGAGCCGCCCCGGGGCCCAGCTGACGACGCTGGGATCGGCGACCATCGCGGAGGCGATCGCCTTCCAGGGTCGCCAGGAGCCGTCATACCAGGAGTGCTGGAGATTACGGTCCGTGTCCCGGATGAAGACGTCCAGGCGGCCGGGCCCCCAGCTGACCAGCTGGGGCGGGCCCGCGGGGACGGCGGTCAGGGCGGGCAGCCTGCCCTTTTCGCTTCCCTCGTTCGTCAGGATGACGTGAAGCAGGTCGCCCGAGGTCTCGACGGCGACCACGTCGAGGCGATCCTCCGACCAGGAGACGGCGTCGGGTTCGGAGGTGATTCCGTCACCGATGACGGCGAACGGGTGGATCAGCTTCATGCCTTCGCCCCCACGTCCATATGTGATCGGCATCGGGTCACCCACCGGACGGTATCTCCACGCCGAGACCGTAGGGAAGCCAACCCTGGAACATGAGCACCGTCCACATCTCATAGGTGTGATCGTCGGATCCGTCGAGATGCCGTCTCCACCGTTCCCGTACGGCACGGCCGTCGAACAGGCCGTGCGCCTCCAGGACCCTGCGGTCGAGCAGGTGTTCGGCCCATTCCCGCAACGGCCCGCGCAGCCAGCGCGCGAGGGGCAGGTTGAACCCGCGCTTGGGCCGTCCGCGGGCCCATTCGGGAAGATGCCGTCGCAACACCTGGCGCAGGATCCACTTGTCGCCGTCCTCGCGGACTTTCAGCTCGATGGGGGTGCGCCAGGCCAGCTCCATGATCCGTGGATCCAGGTAAGGGCAGCGCACTTCGAGCCCGACCGACATGGTGGCCCGGTCCATCTTCACCAGGCAGTTGTCCGGGAGCCAGGTGAGGGCGTCCGCGAGGAGCAGCCCGGCGGGCGCTTCACCGAGGTCCGTGGTGCCGAGTGCCTCGACCAGCAGCGGCGCCGGGTCGGGAGCGCCCCGGAGCAGGGAGGCGGGGGTCGGCCAGACGCGCCGGGTCATGTGGATGTCGAAGGCCGAACTCGGAGGCGACCCGGCGGCCAGGGCCCGCCGCCGCGCCCGCAGCGCCTGCCTGTAGGGCGGATAGCCGCCGAACAGCTCGTCCCCGCCCTCACCGGACTGGACGACGGTGACGTGCGGCCTGGCGGCCATGGACATCAGAACCGTCGGGAGCTGCGCCGGATCGTAGAAGGGCTCGTCGTACACCGAGGGCATGGCCGGCAGCAGCCGTAACGCCTCACTCGCGGTGAGCACGATCTCCTCGTGCTCGGTGCCCAGAAACCGGGCCATCTCAGCGGCCTGGTCGCGCTCGTCGAAGTCGGGTTCCTCGAAACCGACGGTGAAGGTGCGCACCGGGCCGGACGCGACGCACGTCATCAGAGCCGCCACCGCCGAGGAGTCGATCCCGCCGGACAGGAACGCGCCCACAGGCACGTCCGCCGCCGAGCGCAACGCGACCGAATCGCGCAGCAGCTGGTCCAGCTCGTCGATCCGCTCCCCGAGTGACTGCTGCGGCGCCTCTCTGGCGGCGATCTCGCGGAGGTCCCAATAAGGGGTGATGCGCTCCTGACCGGGCCCGGCGGGCAGATCAAGGCGAAGTATGGTGCCGGCGCGGAGCTTGCGGACAGAGCGGTAGATGGAAAAGGGCGCGGGAACATACCCGAGCGCGAAATACAGGGCGAGGACCTCGGTGTCCAGCTCCGGGCGGAAGGCCGGGTGAGACCTCAGCGCCTTGAGCTCGGACCCGAAGAGGAAGTGTCCCCCGCACCACGCGTAGTACAGCGGCTTCTCCCCTATCCGGTCCCTGGCCAGGGAGAGCGTCCGCGTCGCAGGATCCCACAGGGCCAGGGCGAAGGCGCCGTTGACCCTTTCCAGGGCGGCGGGCAGGCCGTGCTGGTCGATCAGTACGGCGAGCACCTCGCTGTCCGAATGTCCCGCGAAGCGGTGACCCGAGGACTCCAGCTCACGGCGCAGCTCCCGGTGGTTGTAGACCTCCCCGTTGCAGACCAGGACCTGGCCGCCGGCGCGAACCGACATCGGCTGGCGCCCCCGGGGACTGAGGTCGACCACGGCGAGCCGGGTGTGCGCCAGCCCGACGCCCGCGCTCGGGTCCACCCACCAGCCGCTGTCGTCGGGGCCGCGGTCACGCAGCGGACCGGCCATGCCTTCGGCCAGGCGACGCAGCTCGTCAGCGCCGAGGCCGCCTCCGGGCGCGACGAGCCCCGCGATGCCGCACACCCGCTCAGGCCCTTCGTACGCGTGAGCGTCCGGCGATGTCGTCCACGACGCGCAGCGTCCCTTCGCACATCATGCTCTCGGTCAGTTCGAGACGCGCCCTGCCCCTGGCCCGCCGTGCCATGGCGAGCATCTCCCGGGGGTGTTCCAGTGCGTACGTGAGCCGGTCGGCCAGGGCCCCGGGATCCCGGGCGGGGAACAGCAGGCCGTGCCGCCCGTCTTCGACGAGTTCCGGATTGCTGCTGGCGTCGGAGGCGACGATCGGCAGCTCCGCGCTCATCGCCTCGATCAGGGCCCGGGAGCAGCCTTCCCAATGGGTCGGGAAGACGAACACGTCGGCCGCGTGCAGCAGCGGGGCCACATCTCGGCGGTACCCGAGCAGGTGGACGCGACCGTCCAGACCCGAATGGCATATGCCGGCACGCAGTCGCCGTTCCTCCTCACCCGCGCCCACCCAGACGAAGTGCACGTCCTCGCAGGAGGGCGGGAGCCTGGGGATGGCCGCCAGCAGGTCGCCGTGTCCCTTGGGGAAGGCGAGCCGGGCGACGGTCAGTGCCACACGCGCCGACGCGCGGATGCCGAGCTCGCTCCGCAGGGCGTCTCTGGCCGCGCCGACGGCGCTCCGATCGGGATCTCGCCACTCGATGGGCAGGTCCACCCCGTTGTAAACGATCTCCACTTCGTCGAGGGACTCGATGCCGAACGCCGTGACCAGATGACGCCGGTTGTCGTTGGAGATCGCGACCCACCGCTGGCTGCGTCGCATCGCGTAGGCGCATCGTTCCCGATCGGCTTCCGAGACCGGCCACCCCTGGGGGACCAGGCAGAACACCGGCACCGTCGGCACGTCCTTGGCGGCGCACGCCGCGATGAAACCGATGCTGGAATCTGGTTCGGGGAGAAACACCAGGACGGCATCGGGGTTTTCCCGCTCGATGAGAGGTGCCGCGAGGCTTTCCTGGAGTTCGGAGCTGCCCAGCGATATCCGGCCGTCCACGATCTCCCCGAGCGGCCAGGGCACGATGCACGCGCCCGCCGCGCGAACGTCCTCGGCGATCGACCGTGTGCCCTCCACCTGGGGAAAGCAGGCGATGACCGTATGACCGGCCCGCACGGCGGCCCGGATGATGATGTAGGAGTGTTCCTCACAGCCGCCCCGGATCACGCCGGGAAAGAACACCAGGATGCGCATCAGACCACCCCCGGGAAAGAGAACAGGACCTCGCGTCCGCGCGCCTCGGGCTTCCGGTCCGCCCGGCCTGCCGGGACATTCCCCAAGACCCGCGGATACCTGGAACGGCCGCCAGGTGAAAACCCGTGAAAAACGGCGTCGATTCCGCCGGTAGACGGCTTCGGATTGCCGACGGCCAGACCGAGGCCGAGCGGGGAAAAGCCCTGAAAATCGCGCGTTCGAATAAGGTTTTCCGCGGTGGCCGCACTATTGCCCGGCGTTCGCCGGACCGATACCGTGACCGTGTTCTCTGCCTCGAACGCCCGGTCGACCACGTGCGAGCCGATGAAAGCCGCCGCACCGGCCGCAGGGACGCGCCCGGGCTCCGCCTTTACGACCGGCGGCACGGCCGGAAATCATCGAGGGTCACCCTGCCTCCGGTATTTGGCTCGCCCGATCGGCGCCTTATTCAGCCCGTTTGCAGTATGCACTCTCCGCCACCGGCCGCCAAGACCCTCCAAACAACCGGGGAAGGTATTTCCAGGCATGACCCGAACGTAGGGAATGCATTTCCTATTGGCGCTGAAGCTCCACCCTGGTGATCTCCGTGATCTCCGAGCCGGCGGTGTCCCAGCGGGCGGTCAGGGGGGCGGTGTCCAGGGACAGGGTCGCCACCGCGTTGGAGAACCACGGGCCGTGGACGATCCGCCATTTGAACGGGGGCTTGGGAATCCCGGCCAGGAGGGCCAGCAATCTGCCGATCACGGTGGCGACGCCGAACTGGGCGATGATGTTGGCCAGGCGGAGCGTACGGCTCAGCGGGTTGCGGATCGGGGAGCAGACGAGCTGGTAGATAGGCAGCTTGTCGGCCTTTGCCACGTAGGAGTAGTGCACGTCGCCGGAGAGCACGATCACCGGCCGGCCGGTCCCGGCCAGCAGCCTGGACATGTCCTCGAAGGAACGGCGGAAGGCCGCCCAGTGCTCCAGGTCGAGGGCCTGGCGGAGCGCCTCGGACCAGCGGGCCGCCGTCTTCCCCCACGCGCCCTGGGCCAGGGTCTCGTTCCAGTTCTGGACGTGGTGGATGCCTGCCGGGAGCAGGAACGGCACCGATGTGCCGATCACGAAGCGCTCGACGCCGCCCTTGCCGACCTGCTCGGCGAACCACTCCCACTCCGCCGGGTCGATCATGCGCCGGTCGCCGGGGGCGAGCTGCCGGGCACAGCGGGAGTCGAGCATGATCAGGCGGGTGTCACCGAGGTCGCGGGAGTAGCTCCACCGGTTGTCGGCGGGGACCTCGTAGACGTGCTCGGCGAAGGTGTCGAGGATCCCACCCCCGTCCCCCTCTGCCGCGCATAACTTGCTGAGCAGTTCGTCGCCCGCCCGCTCCCGCGGTGACATGTTGCCCAGGTGCTGGTAGACCCAGTAGGCCCCGAGCCCGGAGATCACCCGGCGCGGCCACCACGGGATCTCGGCCATCCGCTCGCGCCAGGAGGCGGAGGTGTTCCAGTCGTCACGCAGGTCGTGGTCATCGAAGATCATCGCGCTGGGCACCGTCGAGAGGAGCCAGCGGATCTCCGGGTCGGTCCACGCCAGCCGGTAGAGCTCGGCGTACTCCTCGAAGTCGGCGATCTCGTTCTGCGGCTCGTCGTGCCTGCGGTTCCTGATGAACTCCAGCATCTCGGCGGACGGCTCGTCGGCGTAGACCTGGTCCCCGAGCAGGAGAAGCATGTCGGGCCACCGCTCCTCGGGCATGTCCATCATGCTGCAGCCGTACGCGCGCAAGACGTCCACCCCGTGCGAGATGACGTGCATCGTGTCATGCGGCACGCTGGTCCGGCAGGAGCCGAACATCACCCGCTTCGGCCCGCCGGGGCCGAGGAGCCGGATGCGGCTGGGCGGCTGGTCCGGCAGCGGCCACACGGTCCGGCCGCCGAGACGGACCTCGTAGGCTCCCTCGGCGCCGACGTCCACGATCGCGTAGTGGTGGCCGTGCACGGTGAACGTCAGCGCCCGCGACTGGGTCCCGCCGGCTTCGACCACCACCTCGCACGGCTCGCTGGTCTCCACCCAGACTGACGCGCTGGTCTCATCCACGTAACGCAGCAGCGGCCCGACCACAAGTTCCGGCACGTTAATCCCCTCAGCCACTCCATAAAGGCGGGCGTCCCCTGGGGAGCCCGCCATGTTGGCGTGTTCCCCCCACGGTGCCCAGGTGCTCTGATCGATAGCAACAGATCACTTTGGAATGGGGGAAACGCACAAAAATCATCTGCAAGACCGCAAGATGCCCAGCTTGGCTGGGCGAAAACCCCCAGCTAGCGTGATCATCACAGACAGCCTGGGCGGAGCAATGGCGCTTCGCCCATCATATGGAGGCTCCCCTTCATGACCCTCACGGTGCCGTCAATGACGCCGGCAACCACCGCCCTCATCAGTCCGGGCTGGCAGGCCCTCGACTCCGCCCTGTTCCAGCTCGACCAGGCGGCCGACCAGCTCCAGTTAGACGACGGCATGCGCACGATGCTGGCCACCCCCCGCCGCTCGCTCACCGTCTCGGTGCCGGTCCGCCGCGAGGACGGCCGGATGGACGTCGTGCAGGGCTTCCGCGTCCAGCACAACATCACCCGTGGTCCCGCCAAGGGCGGCGTCCGCTTCCACCCCTCCACCGACATCCACGAGGTCACCGCGCTGGCCATGTGGATGACCTGGAAGTGCGCCCTGGTCGGCATCCCCTACGGCGGCGCCAAGGGCGGCGTCTCCGTGGACCCGGCCACGCTGAGCACCCGGGAGCTGGAGCGGCTCACCCGCCGCTACGTCAACGAGATCATGCCGATCATCGGCCCGGAGAAGGACATCCCGGCCCCGGACGTCGGCACCGACGAGCAGACCATGGCCTGGATCATGGACACCTACTCGGTCAACGCGGGCTACCCCGTTCCCGGCGTGGTGACCGGTAAGCCGATGACCCTCGGCGGCTCTCTGGGCAGGGCCGGAGCCACCTCCCGCGGCGTGCAGATCGCCGCGATCAAGGCCATGCAGGGCTCGCCCGAGGGCCGCACCGTCGCGGTCCAGGGATTCGGCAAGGTCGGCGCGCTCGCCGCCCAGTATCTCGCCGATGCGGGCTGCCGCGTGGTCGCGGTCTCCGACGTCACCGGCGCGGTGGTCAACCGCTCCGGCCTGGACGTCGAGGACCTGCGGGCGTGGGCGAAGGAGACCGGCGGCGTGTACGGCTACCGCCACGCGGACGCCCTGTCCCACCGAGACCTCCTGGAGCTGGACGTGGACGTGCTCGTCCCCGCGGCGCTGGAGGGTGTGATCACGGCGGAGAACGCGCCCCGGATCAAGGCCCGCCTCATCGTGGAGGGCGCCAACGGCCCCACCACGCCCGAGGCGGACCGGATCCTGGCCGACGCCGGGGTCACCGTGGTTCCGGACATCCTGGCCAACGCGGGCGGCGTGATCGTCTCCTACCTGGAGTGGGTGCAGAACCTGCAGGCCTGCTCCTGGAGCGCGGGCGAGATCGACAGGAAGCTCCGCGACCTGATGGAGGAGTCCTTCGACGCGGTCGCGGCGATGTCCGCCCAGCGCGGGACCACCTTGCGCCTGGCCGCCCACACCATCGGCGTGGGCCGGGTCGCCGAGGCTCACCGGATGCGGGGGCTCTACCCCTGACCTTGGTGTGAGGGCTCTGCCGTGACGCTCGGCTGGGATTTCCCAGCCGAGCGTTTCTCGTGGCCGGCCGTTCAGTCGGCCACCGGCGAGAGCACCCGGACTCCGTTCCCCGCCCTTCCGCCGGAGGCCGTTCGGAGGGTGCTCGGGGGGTGCTCGGAGGGCGGTCTCGCCGGGACCGCTCAGATGGCGGCGCGGACGATGTCCTCGCAGATCGCGTGGGTGACCAGGGCGTCGTCGGCGCTGACCACCGTGCCGGAGCGGACCGCGTCCAGGAATTCCAGGCAGACCTGCTCGATGCCGCGCTGCCGGGAGACGGGGATCCAGTCGCCCCGCCGGGCCAGCGTCTCCGACCCGGCGTAGTCGATCACGTCGGCGATGTTGACCACCCGGCGCTTGGTGTTCTCGCCCATGACCTCCACGGTCTCCTCGGTCGCGCCGCTCACCCTGTTCATGATCCCCAGCGCGGTGAAACCGTCTCCGGCCAGCTCCAGCGTCACATGCTCCAGCAGCCCGTTCCTGACCCGGGTCCGGATGCCGGTGTGCTCGACCTTTCCGGGCGCCAGGAACCTGAGCGTGTCCACGACGTGGATGAAGTCGTCGAAGACCACGGCCCGCGGGTCTCCCGCGAGATCCCTGCGGTTCTTCTGCATCACCACCAGGTGGCGGGGCAGGTCGAGCAGGGCCGCGTAGGACGGCGCCCTGCGGCGGTTGAAGCCGACCAGCAGCGACCGCTCCTTCTCCTGGGCCAGCCGTACCAGGCGCTCGGAGTCCGACAGGGTGTAGGCGATCGGCTTGTCCAGGTAGACGTGGACGCCCGCCTGGAGCAGTGGTTCGACGATCTCCACATGGGCGTCGGTCGCCGCGTGCACGAACGCCGCCTCGACCTCGGCTTTGATCACCTCCTCCACCGAGGTGAAGCGGCCCTCGATCCGGTGGGCGTCACCGAGACGGTCGAGCGTGGCGCGGTTGCGGGTGCACAGGTAGAGGTCGAGGCCGGGCTGCGCGGACAGGACGGGCAGGTAGGCCTTCTCCGCGATGTCCCCGAGGCCGACCATGGCGATTTTCATGGTGTGAGCGTACGGCCCGGCCCTCACGGCTTTCCCCGCAACGGCGCATCCGAGATGCGCGAGCGGGGTTTCATCCCCTCGTGGCGGCTTGCTCCCGCCACCAGCCGATCGTCTCCTTGAGCCCTTCGTCGAGAGGGGTGGGCGCGAGGCCGAAGGTGGTCTCGAAGGCGGAGGAGTCGAGAACGAAGGGCAGGTTGAACTGGTAGCGGGTCTCCCCCAGCTCCCGCATGAGCGGGACGGCCAGCCCCATGATCTTCATCACCCAGTCGGGCACCCGGGTGATCCGGGGAGCCGCGGTCCCGGCCAGCTCGGCGATCCGCGCGGCGACCGCACGGGCGGACACCGCGGGCGCGGTCGGGATGTGCCACGCCCGGCCCCAGGCGCGCTCGTCGGTGGCGGCCGTCACCAGAGCGCGGGCCGCGTCGGTCAGGTAGGTCCAGCTGTGCGGCATGTCCGGGTCACCGGGGAACTGCGCGGCCTTTCCCGCGAGCAGTTTCGGCACGAACCGATCGCCCAGATAGGACTGGTCGAGGGCGCCGGGACCGTAGTAGTCGGAGCCGCGCAGCTCGGTCACGCGGATCCGCCCGGACTGGTGGGCGGCGAGCGCGTCGGTCCACATCTTCGCCCTGACCCGCCCCTTGGTCCCGGTGGCGGCGAGCGGGGCGTCTTCGGTGATCGGCCCGTCGATCGGGCCGTAGCCGTAGAGGTTGCCCAGCATGACCAGCACCGCGCCCGTGGCCTCGGCAGACGTCAGCAGGCTCGCCGAGATCGGCGGCCAGTCCCTGGCCCACTCGTGGTAGCGGGGGTTCACGCAGTTGTAGATCGCGTCGGCGCCCCGGGCCTCGCGGGTGAGCGCCTCGGCGTCGGCGGCGTTCGCCGCCACCTTCCGGACCCCGTCGGGACCGGATCCCGAGCGGGTGACGACGACGACCTCATGCCCCTGATCCAGCAACAGCCGGGCGACCTTGGCTCCCACCTGGCCCGACCCGATGACAACGTGCTTGCCCATGATTATCTCTTCTCTCACTGGTTCCAGAGCAGCCGAAGCGCGGCGTTAATAACGTAAACGGCGGCGAAAATGATCCCCGGGGTGAGGCGGCCGGCCATGATCAGCGCCGCGGCGCCGCCGCCGAACCAGAAGATCTCCAGGGCGGCGCGGGCGAGCCCGGTGAGCGGGATCACGGCGCCGTTGGCCGCGCCGAAAACCGCCCAGACAGCAATGAACAGCGCGGGCCCGCCGAGCCCGAGAAGCAGCTTCACCGGCCAACTCTGGCCCACGACGAAGCCCCAGTAGCCCACCGAGGCGAGAACCCCCAGCTCCAGCAGGAACGCGACGAGAAGGTTGGTGTTCTTGGCCAGGGACAACATCAGGACTCCAAAAGATTGCCGTTCCGATCTGAGAGCAATGCTCTCTCTAAAGAGCGTCGCTCGTCAAGAGCGGTGCTCTCATTTGTTTGCGGCGCTCTGATATGGTCCCGAGCATGAGCTCAAGCCGTACGGCACGCGAACGGGTTCGGGCCGAGCTGACCCGCGAGATCACCGACATCGCCCGCAGGCACCTGGCCACCGAAGGGGCCGCGGGCTTGTCCCTGCGCGCGGTCGCCCGCGAGATGGGCATGGTCTCCTCGGCGATCTACCGCTACTTCCCCTCCCGGGACGACCTGCTCACGGCCCTGATCATCGACGGTTACAACGCCATCGGGGAGGCCGTGGAGAACGCCGACGCGGCCCGCCCGCGCGAGGACCACACCGGCAGGTGGCTGGCGGTGTGCCACGCCATACGCGACTGGGCGCTGGCCCATCCGCACGAATACGCCCTGCTGTACGGCTCGCCCGTGCCCGGCTACCAGGCACCGGAGGACACCGTCGCGGCGGCGATCCGCGACACCGTCGTCTACGGCCTGATCGTCTCCGACGCCCACCAGGCCGGAGTCCTGAACCCGCCGGACATCTGCCCGCCCGCACCCGCGTCGTTCGGCGAGGACGCCGCGCGCGTGCGCGCGGTCATCCCCGGCGTCCCCGACGACGTGATCGTCCGCGCCCTGATCGCCTGGACCGGCCTGTTCGGCTGGGTCAACTTCGAACTGTTCGGCCAGTTCAACAACTCGATCCTCGACCCCGCCACGGCCTTCGATCACTCCATGCGCTGCCACGCCGCCTTCCTCGGCCTGCCCGCCTGACGCATGCGGGGCACCCGATCACCACACGTCGACATCAACACCGATCGCGATGGTCCGCAGGGCGCTGAGCGCGACCCAGGCGCGCATGTTGCTGTCCATCCCGTACGGACCGGGGTCGCCCGTCCCTGGCAGCAGGTCGAGCACGGCGCTGGCATGGCCGTACTCGGCTGCGTTCCGGGCCATATGCGCGGACTCGCGCCGCTTCGTCGCCTTGGGGAGTTTCGCGAGCCCGGCGTGCCGGGCGGCGAGATCGGCCAACTGGTCGCCGGTCGGGCCTGTGGCCCTGCCCTCGGCCGCGATCCGTTCGGCCACCGGCAGGTCGCACCGCACCGAAGCCCAGTTGACGTCGCCCCACAGCCGGAGCAGATCCGGCTGCCCGTAGACGGTGAGCGCGCGGGCCGCCGTCCAGTCGTCGAACCAGCGCACGCCGTAGGCGTGCGGCTGCTCCGGGTTCTCCGGCTCGCTACGCTCCCCGATCAGTTCGCGCACCAGCTCGGTATCGCCCCGTCTGAGCAGGCAGACCAGCCAGGGCACGCCGTGGTACCGGTCCCTCGGCGTGCCCACGCCCTCGTCCAGCACGACACGGGCCTCCTGCTCCCGGCCGCACTCGGTGAGCGCCCAGACCAGCGGCAGGCGGACTTCCCAGTTCGAACGGTGCGCATTGGCGACCTCGCGCGCGGAGGCGAACCACTGCTCGGAGCGTTCATGTTGCCCCAGGACCGCGCAGGCCCCGGCGATTGCCGCCATGTCCGCCGCGTCGCTCACGTCCGTGAGATCGTTGTCGGCGTAGGGGAGGACGGCGGCGGCTTCGGCGTCGAAACCGGCCGCGCCGAGCGCGAGCGCGATCCGTGCGAGGTGTCCGAGACGCCGCCGGTGTTCTGGGATCGCGAGGGCCAGTTCGCGGGCTTCGGCGGCATCGCCCCGCCGGGCGCAGATCATCGCGAGCTGCTGGAGCGTGTTGACGGTCCACTCATCCTGGACGACCGAGTCCTGAACGGTCAGGTCGATGAGTGTTCCCCGGACCACCGTGATGAGATCGGTGACGGTGGCGGTGTCGGGTGGCGGCCACGTCCCCGTCGCCTCTGCCGTGCTGCCGCGTCCCCGGAACGGCGCCAGCAACCGCTCGGTCTCCGGTGAGGCCGCCCTCACTCCCGCGTGGGCGGGATCGGGGAAGATTTCCTGGTCACCCCAGCGGAACGGCCAGGCGAAGCGGTGGGCGACGGACCAGCAGAGCCGGCCGTCGAGCTCCGCGAGATCGTCGTCCCGGCCGGGCCGCGCGATGACCGTGCCGTCTTCGAACGCCACCGCCCAGGTGTCCTCGTCCAGCGCGAACGTCGGGTTGAGCCGGAGCTGGTCGCCGAGGTCACGGCCGGTGAAGAAGAGCGGGCGACGGGCGGCCGGGGCATGGTGAAAGGGGTGGTCGGCGACGATCTCGCCGCTCTCGGGGCGCAGGAAGCGCACCGCGTGCGAGCCGATCGCGATCAGCATGTCGTCGGCGGGCCATTCCAGGCCGAAGCCGTGATCCCACTGGCCGATGGTGCGCCGGATGCCGTCCATGACGCGCAGCCGCTCGGGATGTTCACCGAGCGACCAGATCTCGATCCGCCCCTCTGCGGTGACACAGGCGGCCCGCTCGCCGTCCGGCGACCAGGCCCACGACCGGGCGTCCCAGCCGCGCGGGTTGGAGGTGGCCGCCTGAACGTTCAGGTCGTACCGGTGCCCGCCGGTCGTCGCGTCGATGATCCCGACGGTTCCGCCCGCCGGGTCCACCACCGCCAGCCGACCGCCCGGCCCCCAGCACAGGACGTCGGCGCCTGGGTAGCCCGGTAGCTCCGCCGTCGTCTCACCCGTCAGCGCGTCGGCGATGACGAGCTTTCCGCCGCGCTGGTGGGCCAGGAGTCGTTCGTCCAGGCTCCACTCGGGCGGAGCCGCATCCTGATCCTCTTCCAGGTCCAGAATCCAGGAGACCTGCCGTTTCTCCACGTCGAGCGAGATCGCCGCGTACTCACCCGTCGCCTCTCCGTAGACACGGGAGCCGTCGCGCGACCAGAACGCCCGGCCGAGGATGAACTCGGGCTCGTCGTCCCAGGTTTCCCGGAACTCGTCCGGCAACGGTCCGCTGAACTCGATCGGCTCCGTCCCCTCCGGGTGGGAGTCGGGTGGCCCGGCGACCGAGCCCTCGTGCATCGCCACGATGACGTTGCGCAGGAAGTCCGACTCGCCTCCGTAGACGAACGCGCGCCTGCCCTCGGGGGCGAAGGCCATGCCCGACGGCCTGCCGGAGGCGAGGAAGAACGCGTCGGCGATCGGCTCGTGGGCGATGCCGAACGGGTCCCACACGCCGGTCGCATTGGTGTTGTACTCCAGCGCGATCCGCGTGCCGTCCGCCGACCACTGGAGGCTGCGCGTGTAGTCCGGGAAGCCGACGCCACCCATGATGCCGTCGATCGCGTGGACGCAGCGGCCGGTGGCGACCTCGAAGACCTGCAGGACACCGCCCCGGTCGTAGTCGTCGCCGGTCCGGCTTCCGACCGCGAGATGACGGCCGTCCGGGCTGAGCGCGTGGCCGTTCAGCTCGCCGTGGTGCACGTCGGAGTGGCGCAGCAACGCCCCGGCGTCGCGGAGCCGGGCGGTCGCGAGGCGATGCGCGTCGACGACACCGTGGGCGCGCTCCAGAGCCTGGAGGGCGTCCCGCAGCGGCACGGTGTCGCGCTCTGGGGAGAACGCGGACCAGTCGGCGTTCTTGAGGGTGTCGAGGGCCTCGCCGGGTCCCATCCCCTCGTGCGAGACGCCGGTGAACGGCGGGGACGGCGGCGGAGTGCCGGGCTCCCGGCCTTCGAGCACGGCCGCCAGCGCGTCCTCGTCGTAGATCGGAACGCCGCGCACCGCCGCCGGCCCCACCTTGGCCCCCGACTTCGCCCCGGCGAAGACCAGGTCCGTCTTCGCCGAGACCGACGCGGTCACCTTCGCGCCCAACGCCTCCAGGCCGCGCTTGGCCTCATCCTTCGAGAGCCGGCCGAACCGCCCGGCCAGCACGATCTGCCTGCCACTGATGATCATGCCAAGCGACCGTAGCGGAGATGACCGACACTTCACCGAGCGGAAAACCCGCGAGCAAGCCGAGCCCTCCCGCGTCGACAACGCTCCGGCGGCGGCCCTGATGCCGACGCCGCATCGGCCGCCGATCGCCGAAAGCCTCTCAGACGGCCGGCGCCGGGGCGTGGTGAGCGCTCTCCATGCCGCCGATCATGTGCTCCCGGCCCCACGCGCCGAGCGGCGCCAGCGCGTCGCTGAGCGAGACGCCGAGCGGGGTCAGCGAGTATTCGACGCGGGGCGGCACCTCGTCATACACCTCGCGGTGCACGATGCCGTCCTCCTCCAGCTCCCGGAGCTGGGAGGTGAGCACCTTCTCGGTCACCCCCGGCAGCAGCCTGCGCAGTTCGCCGAAGCGGGACGGCCGCTCGTTGAGCGCCCAGAGGATCAGCACCTTCCACTTCCCGCCGATCACGTCCATCGCCGCGTCGATCCCGCAGTGGTATGCCCCCGGCCTCCGCACGGCCGCCATGTCCAGCCCTCCTGCCTGCTCGCTCACCCCGGGGTAACCACCCACTTCAAAGTGCGTACTTGATCACTCCGAGGCCTGCGACAAGCCTAATGGGCATGGATGACAACACCTTCGAGAAGTCCCGGCTCACCCTCCTCGGGCTCGGTGCCATGGGTACCGCGTTCGCCCGTGCATGGCTTGCCGCCGGGCATTCTCTGACCGTTTGGAACCGCTCCCCCCACCGGGCCGAACCGCTCGTCGCCGAGGGCGCGAAGCTCGCCGGGACGGCCGCCGAGGCGGTGGCCGCCAGTGACCTCGTGGTGGTCTGCCTGCTCGACGACGCCTCGGTCGGCGAGGCTCTGGCCGACGCCGATCTGACCGGCAAGGACCTGGTCAACCTCACCACCGGCACTCCCGCCGAGGCTCGTGCCCGCGCCGAGTGGGCGCAGGCGCGTGGCGCCCGCTTCCTGGACGGCGGGATCATGGCGGTCCCGCCGATGATCGGCGTCCCGGGCTCCGGCGGATACGTCTTCTACAGCGGGTCCCGCGACCTCTTCGACGCCCACCGGGAGGCCCTGGCCGTACCGGCCGGCACCACCTACGTCGGTGAGAACCCCGGCTTCGCCGCCCTCCACGATGTGGCGCTGCTGAGTGCGATGACCGGGATGTTCGCGGGAGTCTCGCACGCCTTCGCGCTGATCCGCAAGGAGAACGTCGCACCGAAGAACCTCGCCTCCCTGCTCGTCGGCTGGCTCACCGCCATGGCCCCCTACGCGTACGGGATCGCCGACCACCTGGAGAGCGGCGACTACACCAGGGGCGTGACCTCCAACCTCGCCATGATGGTCGAGGGCAACTCGACGCTGCTGCGCACGGCCGAGGAGCAGGGCGTCAGTCCCGAGCTGCTGACCCCGTTCATGGCCCTGATGGAGCGGCGCCTCGCCGACGGGCACGGCGACGAGGGCACCACCGGCGTGATCGACCTGCTCACCCGCTGAGGTGTGTCCCTTGGATCTCCGTCTCCCGGCGACAGCGCGATCCACGGGACGACCGCTGGCTCGACGGCCACAGGGAGTGGTCTGACCCGCCGAACGACCTCGGCCGGCATCCCACGCCGGGGCCGTCGATCATGGCCTGCGCGCCAACCCGGAGAGACCTCGTGGTCGAGAGGGGTTCACGGCTCCCTCAGGTGCAGGGCGAGCTGGGTTCTGTCGCGGAGGCCGAGCTTGCGCAGCATGCTGGACACGTGGTTCTTGACCGTGCCCTCGGTGATGAAGAGCCGCGCGGCGATCTCCCGGTTGGTCGCACCGACCGCGACCAGCCGGGCCACGTCGAGCTCCCGGCCGGACAGCAGTTCCTGCCCGCGGAACCCTATCTGCCGCTGCGGCGACAGGCGCAGCTCGGCGACGAGACGCGCGGCGACAGGACCGTCGAGTACGGTCTCCCCCTCGTTCGCCTTCCGGATCGCCGCGACCAGCTCTTCGGGCGAGCTGTCCTTCAGCAGATAGCCATGGGCGCCCGCGCGCAGCGCGCCGAAGACGTATTCATCCTCATCGAACGTGCTGAGCACGATCGTGGCGACCTGCGGATACTCTGCGTCGAGCCGGGCGATCAGCTCGACGCCGTCCATCCGTGGCATCCTCGCGTCGACCAGCACCACATGCGGACGGCAGTCCGGCATGGCCTCCAACGCGGCGACACCGTCGGCGGCCTCGCCGACCACCTCGATGCCGTCCTCGATCTCCAGCAGTTTGCGAAGCCCCTGCCGCATAAGTATCTGGTCATCCACGAGCAGCACACGGATCGCGTTCATGACCGTGTCACGGGCACCTCGGCCCGCACCTCGAACCCTCCGCCGTCGGCGTTTCCCGCACGGAGGCTGCCGCCGATGGCGTGGGCGCGCTCGGCCAGGGAGGACAGGCCGAATCCGGCCGTCTCCTCCGTCCCCTTCCCGTCGTCACCGATCACCAGCACCACCCGTCCGGTGCCGAAGGCAAGGCGGGCCCGCACATGTTTGGCCTCGGCATGGCGCAGCGCGTTGGTCAGCCCTTCCTGAAGCACCCGATAGAGAACGAGCTCGGAGTCAGGGTCCAGCCGCTGTTCGTCGCCGTGAACCTCGAAGCTGACCTGGATACCCGTCCCCGCGAACGATTGGGCCAGCCGGTTGAGCGCCGCGCTGCCGACGTGGTCGTCCAGCGCGAGAGGGCGCAGCGCGCGCACCCAGCGGCGCGCCTCGGCCAGCGCCTGGGCGGTCACCTGTTTCGCCTGACGTACCTCGTCCCAAGCGTCGTAGGGACGGCGTTCCCGATATCGCTCGGCGTTCTCCAGCCCCATTTTGATCACTGTAAGGTGATGCCCGACCGAATCGTGCATGTCCCTGGCCATCCTGGCCCGTTCCTCGGCGACCGCCAGCTCCCTGACCCGTTCGAGCAGCCGCTGGGCGACCTCGCCTTTCCGCCGGGCCTCCAGAATGGCGGAGGCCATGCCCAGGGCGAACGCGGAGAGCACTCCCATGATCCCCGCCTCCAGCAAAACCCCCGGCCAGGGTCTGCCAAACAGCGAAGGCGAGGTGAAGCACAGCACCGTGAAATAGACGACCACGATGAAGGCGGCGAGGCGTACGCCGTACAAGAAGGCGAGATTCGCGATGCCGATGAGCATCAGCGCCGAATGGATGCCCTGGGTGAACGTCCCGATGAAAGCGACCGCCACCAGGAAGCAGAGTGCGGCGGGTTTTCGCCAGTGGCTCGCCGCCGGGCTCCAGGGCAACATCAGCCAGAGAACCGCGACCACCGTCATCACCAGGCAGAACAGCGGCGTGCTCCCTTCGTCGGGGAAGACGAGAAGCCGAATCGCCGCCGTCGCCGCGAACACCGCCCAGAACACGACGCTGAGCAGCGGAGGACGGTCAGGATCGCGAAACAGTCTCACAACAGCGCACCCTAACGCCGGGGTCGCGTCCTGATCATCCTGCCTGCGACACCGTGACTTCGGTCACGCCGGTTTCTATCCGCCGCTCGATGCCTTCACGCCGCCGCCGAGCCTAGCGTGACCCGCCATGAAACCTCTCCTCGCGGTCCTGGCCACGATCGCCTTTCTGTTCGTCTCGCTGCTCGGGAGCGCCGGATTCTCCATTCTCCTGCTGGACCAGTCGAGCCCTCTCTTTCCCCTGGTCTTCCACCCTGGCGTCACACTCATCGCCCTGGCCGTGGTGTATCTCTACCGGCGCTTCGTGATCCGCCGCCCTTGGTCAGGCCTCCGGCTGACCTGGACCTGGTCGGCCATCCCTCAGACCCTGCTCGGCGTGGCCGTCGGCATGGTCGCCATAGCCACGGCGAACGCCGCGTCGGTCGCGCTGGGCGTGGCCGACTGGATCGGGCCACAGGCCGACGTCCCCCTGCCGCAGGGCGACGTCCCCCTGTACGTCCTTCTGCCCACCCTCTTCGCCGTCATCGTCCTCGGGCAGGCGTTCCCCGAGGAAGTGCTGTTCCGCGGCCATCTCTTCGACGCGCTCTCCGCCTGGCTCTCACCACGCGCCGTCCTGGCGGTCAGCGCGGTCGCCTTCGGTTCGATCCATATCCTCTCGCAGAGCGCGGCGTCAGGGATCGGCGAGAAGCTGCTCTACGTCGTGCAGGCCGTCGGGCTCGGCCTCGCGTGCGGGGCTGCCAGGGCCAGGACCGGCGCGGTGTGGATGGCGGTCGGCGTCCACACCGGCCTCCATATAGCGCGCCGCGTCTTCACCGTCGAGAGCGGTCAGTACGGGGTTCAGCTCGTCCTGGAAATCATCGCGCTGGCCCTGGCCGCCGCCCTCGTCCTCCTGTCACGGCCGCGCAAGGCCGTGGCCCCGGCCCCGAGCTGAACCCCGTTCCACGGCGATCCGTCTTCGCCGGGACGAGCGTCTGCGGTGCCTGCCGTACGGCATGCCTCACCACGGCGAACATGAGGCGGACATGACTCGACCGCGCCCCGCGGGTTTCGCGGTGGGCGCGGTCGGGTGGAAGCCGGAGACGTGATCGCCTTGTGGGCGGGTGTCGGGCACGTCGCCCCGGCAGGTCATGCCGGGGCTGCGGCCGGGCCGTACCTAGTGCCGCATCAGGCAACGTTCGCCCCGTTGTGACGTGTCGTCTGGTTGCGGTACCGGGCGGCGCTGGGCGGTCAGAATGGTCCCGTGGCTGA
>NZ_JBIAZA010000049.1:0-57049 GCF_042898655.1 Streptosporangium sp. NPDC000396 | reverse complement strand
TACAACTCCGGGAACATGACCCGCCGCACGGCCAACCTCGGATTGGACACGGCCGACCGGCTCGATCTCCACCCCGCCGACGCGGCCCGGTACGGTCTCGGCGACGGCGATCCGGTCACGGTGGAGAGCCGACACGGCCGCGCCACGCTGATCACCCGGCTCAGTCGCGAGATGGCGCCCGGGCAGGTCTTCTGCGCCTTCCACTTCCCCGCCAGCGGGGTGAACACCCTCACCTCGGGCCATGCCGACACCGTGACGTCGTGCCCGGAGTACAAGGTCACCGCGGTGCGGCTGATCCCCCCGCCGTGACGCGCTGGGGGCTTGCTCGGTGGCATCACACATCGAGGGTGACAGCGCACGTCCATTGACCGGCTCCGTGCTCGAACGTCAGCTGGTTGAGGGTGACGGCCTTGGGCACGGCGCCGATCTGAGAGGTGGCCGCCAGGTCGGCCATGACCAGCCGCAGGGTCAGGCCCGCCCGATCCTGGGAGGCCGCCACATCGATCGGGATCTGCCCGGTGGTGTCCATCAGGTAGATGGCCTCGTCAAGGGCGGTCACCAGTTGGTCTTCGGGCTTGCCTGGCTCGATGTGCAGCTCGTGACAGGAGATCGGAGCGACGCCGTCCAGGTCGAGGAAGCTCCCGGTCATGCCGAGCACCGCCTCCGCGATGCAGTCTCCCGGGGTCGGAGCCCACGCCTCGACGCGGGTGTCGGCGGTGTACGGGACCGTGCGATGGCCGCGCATCGTCAGCCTTTTCACGACGCCGAGGGGGACCAGGCGGGCGACCTTACGGCAGAGCCCTGCCCCTTCGCTGGCGGCGACCATGGCATCGACGTCCTGTAGGCGGTGGGCGTCTCCTCGGCGAGCCCGCGCCAGGTCGAGGCGCGTACGGCGATGCCCTGAGATTCCAGATGGTCACGCAGCTTCCGCCCGCTGATGGAGCGCGCGACCTGGTGGCGGCTCTGGGCGCGGCCCGCTCCGTGGCAGGTGGAGTGGAACTCTTCGCCGTCGCCTGTCGCGATGTCGGTGGCGGCCACCCCGCCGATGGGGAATCCGTACCCCCAATGGAGATCGGGCATGGCGTAGGAGGCGCGGACGATGCCGGGCAGGGCGGCCACGTTGATCACTTGTTGGAGTGCCTGCTCCTCCGGCAGCAGGGCACGGGATGCGAACACGATGCCCGGCACCCGCATCGAGCCATGCCGGTCGATGCGGAATCGATAGGGGCTTTCCGGTACGAGGTTCATGTTGGTACCACCGCCGGGACCGGCGGCCTTGCCGCGATGGGCTCCATTTGCGTGCACACCGTGGCGTCGGCCAGAAACTGCGTGAACTCTTGAGGTGTGGCGGTCTGAGACCACATGGCCCGCTGCCGCTCGGCGCCGGTGCCCCGCTCGTTGAGCCGGTCCAGCATGTCGGCGATGAGCCCGTCGTCGAGGACATGGTCGAGCAACAAGTCTGTCAGGAGACGCTGGTCGACGGCCCGGCCGGTGCGCGGGTCGATGCCCATCCCCTGAAGCCCGCCGCGAGCGGCGGCGGACAGCGCCGAGGCGATCCGGCTGTCCCGCAGCGGCTCGATCGGGACGCCTCGGCGCGCTTCGTCCAGGGCGGCGGCGACGAGCGCGCGTACCAGGGCGGCGACCAGCACGGTGTCCTCGGCGGTGAGACAGGCGTCCATGATGCGCACCTCGACCGTCGGGTATCGGGGCGACAGCCGCGCGTGGAAGTACACCCCGCGCTCGTCCAGAGCCCTGCCGTGGCGGATCAGGTCAAGTATCGTGGCGTCGTAGTCGGAGACGCCACGCCACACTCGGGGCGGTACGGCCGAAGGCCACCGCGACCATCGGTGATAGCGCCAGCTGGCCCATGAAGTGTCACGCCCGTCCGCGATGGGGGAGTTGGCGCTGATCGCCAGGAGTGTCGCCAGCCAGGGGCGGAGGCGGCCGAGAACGTTCACGCCCAGCTCGCGCGATGGTATGCCGATGTGCACGTGGCAGCCGCACGTGCCGCAACCGGCCACCAGCCGGGCAAAACGCTGGGCCAGCGCCTGGTAGCGGGGGGTCTCGGTGAGCGCCGGTAACCCGGGAAGGTGCCGAGGGACGACGCCCGATGCCACCAAACGGAAGCCGAGCTGGGCGGCGGCGTCCGAGGCGAGCCCGCGCAGGCGGGTGATGTCACTGCGTATCTCTTCCAGGGTCGTGCAGACGCCGGTGTTCGTTTCCAGTTGATAGCGCATGGCTTCGTGCTTAATGCTGGGCTCGCCGCCCAGCAGCGCCAGCACTTGTGGAGCCACAGGTGCGACGTCTCCGGTGGCGGGGTCCAGGAGCAAGAACTCCTCCTCCACCCCGACTGTGAGCAGGCGGGCGTCGGTTCCGGCCCGTACGTCAAGGGTTGTAGAGGTGTACATGAGGCTCGCCCCCTGGTCCGCTGCTCCTGTCCTCCAGAGTCGAAGGGCGCGACCGCGAGGCGAAGGACCGAAAGTCCCGAGATTGACGGCGATGGACCCTCATGTCAATGAAGTGCCGGAATGGTTTGGCCGATCAGGAGTCGCAGGTCAAGGCCTGGACCTCCCAAAGCTACGGCGAGCCGCCACCCCGGCCATCCCTGAGGGCTGATGAGGGGATATGCGAAGAGTTAGCTATCAGTTTCAGCACGTAGTTATCTCAGGTGGTGCATACCTTCCGGTAACCCCTTCGAACTCCTCAATGGTGATCGGGCCGCTGATAGCGCCAGCCTGGGGAGGAGCTCCGAGGTGCGTACCGACCGGGAACAGGATGAGCTGATCAGCGCGTGGACGCTGGTCGAGGGTGATTGGGACCTGGTCGGGGAAAAGGCAGGGGCCAGCAGGCTCGGTTTTGCCTTGATCTTGAAGTTCTACGAGATAGAGGGGCGGTTTCCCGCCTATCCCGAGGAGATACCGGCGGCTGCGGTGCAGTACGTGGCGTCGCTGGTGGAGGTCGAGCCGGAGCTGCTGGCGAAGTACTCCTGGCGGAGCCGGACGATCGAGCGCCACCGGGCGCAGATCCGCAAGCGATTCGGCACCCGCCCGGCGACCGAGGACGATGAGGAGCGGCTGGCCCAGTGGCTGGCCGACAAGGTGTGCCCGATCGAGACGAACCGTGATCGCCTGGCCGAGGCGGTGCGCGAGCGGTGCCGGAGCACCAGAATCGAACCGCCGACCAGTGGCCAGGTGGAACGGGTCGTCAATTCCGGATGCCGCCGTTTCGAGGAGGCCTTCGCCGAGCAGGTGATGGCGCGGCTTGGGTCGGTCGTGTGCGCCCGGCTGGAGGAGTTGCTGGGGCGGCCGCACGTGTTGGCCGAGTTGAAGGCCGATCCCGGGCCGCTGGGGCTGGACACGTTGCTTGTGGAGATCGGGAAGCTGGCGACGGCTCGTTCCCTGGGGCTGGGTGAGGCGGTGTTCACTGAGATCTCCGATCAAATCGTGGCGGCGTGGCGGGGCCGGGCGATGCGGATGTATCCCTCGGATTTCGCGGCCTGCCGGCCGCCAGTGCGCTACACGCTGCTGGCGGCGTTGGGCTGGACGCGGCAGGCCGAGCTGGTGGACGGGCTGGTGGAGTTGCTGATCGGGTTGATCCACCGGATCAACGCTCGCGCCGAGCGGCGGGTGGAGAAGGAGCTGATCGGTCAGCTCGCCGCGGTGCCCGGCAAGCGCGGCATCTTCACCAAGATGGTGAACGCCGCGCTGAACAAGCCCGATGAGACGGTCCGGCAGGTGGTCTTCTCCGCGGTGCCGGGCGGGGAGAAGACGCTGCGGGCGCTGGCCAAGGAGCTGATGGCCACCGAGCGCGTGGTCGCCGAGCGGATCCGCTACCAGCTGCGGGGTTCCTACTCGCACTACTACCGGCGGATGCTGGCGCCGCTGCTGGCCGCGCTGGAGTTCAAGTGCCACAACACCGCCTACCGGCCGGTGATGGATGCGATCGAGTTGCTGGCCCGCTACGCGGGCGTCGATTCCGACCAGCGGCACTACGCTGCGGCCGAGACGGTGCCGATCGACGGGGTGGTACCCAAGGCATGGCTGGACGGCGTCGTCGGCGACGGCGGCCGGGTGGAGCGGATCCCGTACGAGCTGTGCGTGCTGATCGCACTGAAGGACGCGCTGCGCCGCCGCGAAATCTATGTCGAGGGCGCCGGCCGCTGGCGCGACCCCGATGAGGACCTGCCCGGCGACTTCGAGGACAACCGGGACGTGCACTACGCGGCGCTGGCCAAACCGCTGGACCCGACGGAGTTCATCGCCGGCCTGAAGACGCGGATGTGGGCTGCCCTAGACAAGCTGAACACTGGCCTGACCCAGGCAGCACCGGCGGGGTGCGGATCATCACGCGGGCCGGCAAACCGTGGGTGAGCGTCCCCAAGCTCGACAAGCTGCCCGAGCCGAGGAACCTCGGCAAGCTCAAGGCCGAGGTCCAGCGCCGCTGGGGCACCATCGACCTGCCCGACATCCTCAAGGACATCGCCTTCCTCACCGACTTCACCGACGCCTTCACCTCCGTGGCCACCCGGGAGGTGCTGGACAGGCAGACGCTGAACCGCCGGCTGCTGCTGGTGCTGTTCGCGCTGGGCACGAACATGGGGATCCGGCAGATGGCCGCGACCGGCGACCACGGCCAGGACGAGGCCGCGCTGCGGCACGTGCGCGCGACCTACGTCACCCGCCAGAACCTGCGGGCGGCGATCGTCGCGGTGGTCAACGCCACCCTGGAGGCCCGCGACCCCACATGGTGGGGCGAGGCGACCAGCACCGCCTCAGACTCCAAGCGGTTCGCCTCCTGGGACTCCAATCTGATGACCGAGTTCCACGCCCGATACGGCGGTTACGGCGTCATGATCTACTGGCATGTCGACAAGGGCCGCCTGTGCATCTACTCCCAGCTGAAATCGTGTTCCTCCTCCGAGGTCGCGGCGATGATCGAGGGGCTACTGCGGCACTGCACCAACGCCGACATCGAGGCGAACTACACCGACACCCACGGCGCGACCGCGGTCGGATTCGCCTTCACCGAACTGCTGGGCTTCAAGCTGCTGCCCCGGATGAAGAACATCGGCGCGATCGAGCTGTACAGTCCCGAGGCCGCTCCGACCGCCTGGCCGAAGGTGGACAAGATCCTCAAGAAGCGGCCGATCGACTGGGAGCTCATCGCCCGCAACTACGACCAGATGATCAAGTATGCGACGGCACTGCGGCTGCGGACGGCCGAAACCGAGCAGGTCCTGCGGCGTTTTATGAAGGGCAACGGCCCCAAGCACCCGGTCTACCTGGCCCTGGAGGAACTCGGCCAGGTCGTGCGTACGATCTTCGCCTGCGACTATCTCGCCGACGAGCGGCTACGCCGGGAGATCAATAGCGGACTGCAGGTCGTGGAGAACTGGAACAGTGCCAACGACAAGATCTTTTACGGGCGCGAAGGCGTGCTGACCGGGGCCGACCGCGAGCACGCCGAGGTGTCCATGCTCACTTTGCACCTGCTGCAGTCCTCATTGGTGTTCTCAATACCCAGCTCCTTCAGGCCGTTCTGCGAGATCCGCAGTGGGCCGGCAAACTCACCGAGGAAGATCGGCGTGCGCTCAGCCCGCTGTTCTGGGCTCACGTGAACCCCTACGGCCGGTTCCGGCTGGACATGGAAACCCGGCTCGACCTCACTGCGGCGTGAGCGGCCCTCTGGCGGATCAGCGCACTGGCGCTGGCGCCATCTTCTGCTTCCTGGGCCGCCACGCCTCCACCCGGGTGTGTGGGCCCGATTGTCGCCGAACCTCGCGCGGTGTTTGGATGGGGATTATGGCCCTCGACGAGCTGCGCGACCTCCTCCTCCGCCACGCTCGCCCCGATCTCGGAACGCCCATCGAGGATGTGCTGATCTTCAAGGCCGAGCGCCCCCAGCCTCCGACGCCGACGACCTACGGCAAGGTGCTTGCGGTCATCGCTCAAGGCATGAAACGGTTCGCGCTGGGCGACCGCCTGTACGAGTACCACGAGGGGCAGTACCTCGTCGCCTCGATCGACCTGCCGGTGACCGCCCATTTCGCGAAGGCCGACGCCGAACGACCCGGGCTCGGGGTCGGGCTGACCCTGCATCCGGCGGCCATCGCGGAGGTGTTGCTGCAGGCGGGCCCGGACGATCTGCCGGAGCTCGGCGACGACGCGCCGCCCGGCCTGGCGGTCAGCACCGCCTCCGCCGAGCTGCTCGACGCGGTCGTCCGCCTGCTGCGCCTGCTCGACCGGCCCGGCGACATCACCGTCCTCGCGCCGCTCGTCAAACGGGAGATCATGTGGCGGCTGATCACGGGCGAGCAGGGCGCGATCGTGCGCAAGTTCGGGCTTCCCGACAGCAGCCTCAGCCACGTCGCCCGCGCGGTGCAGTGGATCCGCGACCACTACGCGCAGCCCTTCGGCGTCGAGGACGTGGCCAGACTGGCGGGGATGAGCGTCTCGGCCTTCCACCGCAACTTCCACGCCGCCACCACGATGAGCCCGATCCAGTTCCAGAAGCAGATCCGCCTCCAGCAGGCACGGCTCCAGCTCGCCGCGGCGCCGGGTGACGTCGCCGCCGTCAGCCGGCGCGTCGGCTACACCAGCCCGTCCCAGTTCAGCCGCGAGTACCGTCGCCAGTTCGGCGCGCCGCCGAGCCAGGACGCCTGGCACATCACTCCAGCACGCGATCGAGACGGATCGGCAGGGATCTCTGCCTGACGCCGGTGGCGTGCCAGACGGCGTTCGCGATCGCGGCCGCCGTGCCGACGTTGCCGATCTCGCCGGCGCCCTTGATGCCCATGGGGATGCCGGGCTCGTGGTCGGGCACGAAGCCGGCTTCGATGTCGGGCACATCGGCGTGCGCGGCGATGTGGTAGCCGGCGAAGTCCGCGTTGACGTGCCGGCCGGAGACCGGATCGCGCAGGCCCTCTTCGTGCAACGCCATGGAGAGCCCGCCGATCATTCCGCCGACGACCTGGCTGCGGGCCATGAGCGGGTTGACCACTCGGCCCACCGCGAACATCCCGAGCAGCCGCCGCACCCGCACCTCGCCCGTCATCGGATCGACGGTCACCTCGGCGAACACGGCGCTGAAGGAATGCCGTTCCAGAGACGGCAACCCGCCGAGCGAGCTCGTGGTGTCGGCCGTGACCGTCCCGCGCCGCCCCTGGCCGCGCAGCTTCTCCGCGGCCTCGATGATCGCCCAGCCCCAGGACGTCGTTCCCCGGGAACCGCCCGCGCCCCACGCGGGACCGAGGCCGCTGTCGGAGATCCGGAGCCGGATCCGCTCCGGGCCGACCGCCAGCGCGTCGGCGGCGATCGCGGTCAGCGCGGTGCGCGCGCCGGTGCCGAGGTCGGTGGCGCCGACGGCGACCGTGAAGGTCCCGTCCGCCTCGGCGGTGATCGTGGCCGAGGAGGGGAACGCCCCGGCGCTGAAGGACGTCGCGGCCAGCCCCGTGCCGACCAGCAGAGGCCCCTCCCGCCGCGTCCGCGGCCGGTGATCACGCGTGTCCCAGCCGAACCTGCGGGCGCCTTCGCGCAGGCACGCGACCAGATTGCGGCTGCTGAACGGCAGGCCGGACACAGGACCGGCCACCGGCTCGTTGCGCAGCCGCAGTTCCAGCGGATCCATGCCCAGCCGCTCGGCCAGCTCGTCCATGGCGGATTCGAGGGCGAACGATCCGGGCGTGGCGCCCGGTCCCCGCATCGAGTAGGGCGGCAGGATGTCGAGCGGGACCGCGCTGAGCCGGGTTCGGATCGCGCGCGCCGCGTAGAGCGTCTTGGTGAGTTCGGTGCAACCTTCGAGGTACTCCACCAGCGGCGAGATCTCGAATGCCGCCTCGTGGTGGATCACCCGCAGTCGGCCGTCCGCGTCGGCGCCGATCCGGATCAGCTGATCGGTCGCGGGCCGCATCGCGGTCGCCAGGAACACCTGGGCGCGGGTGAGCGTGACCCGCACGGGCCGGCCGAACAGCCGCGCGGCCATCGCGGCCAGGATCAGCTGGGGACCGCAGAGTCCCTTGGAGCCGAAGCCGCCGCCGACGTGCTCGGTGCGGACGCGTACCAGTTCCGGGCTCATGGAGAACAGCGTGGCCAGGGTGACGGCGACGGAGAACGGTCCCTGGTTGGAGTCGATCGCCTCCAGGTGCTCTCCCTCCCACCATGCGGTCGCCGAGTGCGGCTCCATGGCGCTGCAGTGTTCCTCGGGGGTGCGGTAGCGCTCCTCGACCACCACCGTGGACGCGGCGAGCTCCGCCTTCACGTCGCCGACGTCCACGGGCTCGTCGAAGATCGTCACCGCCGGACGGCTCGCCGGGTGGTCGGCGGTGAAGGCCGTGTCGTGCGGCTCCTCGTCGTAGGTCACCGGCAGCGCCTCGGCCGCCGCCTGGGCCTGTTCGAGTGTCTCGGCCACGACGAGCGCGACGGGCCGGCCGGCGAAGGGGATCACCTCGTCCTGCAACAGCTGCAACTGGCCGTCCGGGCCGAAGAAGCCGCCCGCCGTCGGGTCGAGGCGAGGCGCGTTCCGGTGCTCGATCACGCCCAGCACGCCGGGCAGGTCCTGGACGGCGGAGACGCCGATGTCCCTGATGCGGCCCCGCGACACGGAGGCCAGGACGACCACGCCGAAGGCCAGGCCCGGCACCGGCACGTCGGCGGCGTAGCGGGCGGCGCCGGTGACCTTGGCCCGGCCCTCGATCCGCGGCTGCGCGGCCCCGACCGCGTTCTTCATGGCAGGAGCTCCTTCAGGACGGTCTCGATGAGATTGCCGGCCAGCCTCACCTTGTAGCGGTTGCCGGGCAGCGGTTCGGCGGCGACCAGTTCGGCGTCCGCGGCGGCCCGGAACGCGTCGGGCGTAAGGGGAGCGTCCGACAGGAGGGCCTCGGCGGTGCGGGCGCGCCAGGGCCGGGAGGCGACCCCGCCGAGAGCGATGCGCACCGAGCCGTCGTCCGGGTCGAGCGCCGCCGCGACGGAGACGGTGGCGAAGGCGTAGGACGCGCGCTCGCGGACCTTGCGGTAGCGCGAGCGCGGGGACATCGCGCTCCCGGGCAGGGCCACCGCGGTGATCAACGCGCCCGGCGGCAGCGCCGTCTCGCGGTGCGGGGTGTCCCCGACGGGTGGGTAGAACTCCGCCAGTGGGATCTCTCCGGGGCCGTCGAGCGTCTCGTAGCGCACGACCGCGTCGAACGCCAGCATCGCGACCGCCATGTCGGAGGGATGGGTGGCCACGCAGCTCGGGGTCCAGCCGAGGATGGCGTGGTTGTGGTGCTCCCCGGCGATCGCGGGACAGCCGGTGCCGGGGACCCGCTTGTTGCACGCCTGCGCGGCGAAGTAGGCGCACCGGGTCCGCTGGAGCAGGTTGCCGCCCACCGTGGCCATGTTGCGGAGCTGGCCGGACGCGCCGGCCAGCACCGCCTGGCTCAGCGCCGGGTAGCGCCGCCGTACCTCGGGGTGGGCGGCGAGGTCGCTGTTGGTCGTCGTGGCGCCGACGACCAGCCCGCCGTCCGGCGCCTCGGCGACGCCGACGAGCGGCAGCCGCCGTATGTCGACCAGGCTCGTGGGAGCCTCCACCCCCGCCTTCATCAGATCGACGAGATTGGTGCCGCCACCCAGGTACCGGGCGCCGCCGCCGGCTGCGATCAACGCGTGACGGACGTCCGCCGCGCGCTCGTAGGCGAACTCCCTCATTCCGCGGTCTCCTTCCGGGCGGCCGTCTCCAGCACGGCGCGGACGATGGACGGGTAGGCGCCGCAGCGGCACAGGTTGCCGCTCATCCGCTCCCGCACCTCCGCCGCGTCCAGCACCGGCGCCGGGTTGTCCGGGGACACGTCGGCGGTGACCGCGCTGGGCCAGCCCGCCGCGTGCTCGGCCAGCATTCCGGCCGCCGAGCAGAGCTGCCCGGAGGTGCAGTATCCGCACTGGAAGCCGTCGAGCCCGATGAACGCCCGCTGCAGCGGCAGCAGCTCGCCGTCACCGGCCAGCCCTTCGACGGTCGTGACCTCGGCGTCCTCGGCGGCCACCGCCAGCGTCAGGCAGGAGACCATCCGCCGGCCGTCGAGGAGCACGGTGCACGCGCCGCACTGGCCGTGGTCGCAGCCCTTCTTGGGGCCGGTGTGGCCGACGTCCTCGCGCAACGCGTCCAGCAGCGTCGTGCGGTTGTCGACGTCCAGCCGGTGCGGCACGCCGTTGACCTGGAGCGAGATCACGCTGCGGTGATGGTTCGTCATCGTCCTCCCTCTCTTGGGGCTACGTAATCAGTCCCGCGCTGGGCGGACGATCCCTGAAGCTCGCGCGTCCTTGCCCATTCCTGCTCGCGTGGCGGGTGGCTCTCGACGGCGATCAGAGCGGCCAGGACGGCCACCACGACGGCCGGCCCGACCGGCGGCGAGAGGACCGCGGCGACCGGCGCGGCGGCAAGGACGGCGCAGGCCGCGGCCAGCCGCCTACGGCCGAGCGTGCGGTGCGTCCGGAGCCTGAACAGCAGATGTCCCACGAGGTAGAGCGCGACACCGCCATGGAGCGCGAGCGCGGAGAACACGCCCAAGGGCGCACCCTCGCCGGCGTGCGCGACCACGCCCTCGACGCCCAGAGCGGTGAGCAGAATCCCGGCGATCATGGGGAAGTGCCCGTAGGTGTAGGCCTCGACGGCCAGCGTGACCTGCTCCTCGCCGCGTACGCCGCGCAGCCTGCGCTCGGCCGCGCCCGCCACCACATCGAAGTAGAGCCACCACAGGCACACCGCGACGGCGATGCCGAGGACGGCTGCCAGCAGCAGCCCCGCGCTGATGGGCCGTCCTGCGGCGCCGACGCCGACGGCGACGACCGACTCGCCGATGGCCAGGATCAGGAACAACCCGTGCCGCTCGGTCAGATGCGCCGGGCTGCGCAGCCGCCAGTGACCATTCCTGGCGGTGAGGTAGATGCCCGCCCAGTCCACCACCAAGGCGACCGCGAACAGCAGCACCTGCGTCCAGCTCCCCAGCACCGTCCCGGACACCAGGAGCGCCGCGCTCGCCATCATGGGCAGCCAGGTGATGGCGATCTGACGGCGCAGCCCGGTGTCGCCGTCCGCGGCCACGGCGAAGACCACGAGATGCACCCACCGAACCACCAGATAGGCGCCCACCAGCACGAAGGCGCCCGGCCCATCGGCCCACGCCTCCGGGATGGTGAGGCCGACCACGAACATCGCCGCCATCGCGACGACCATCCCGCCCCGCAGCAGACCGCCGTCCGCCCGGGAATGGTTGCCCAGCCAGGTGTAGCCGGACCAGGTGCCCCACAGCAGCGCCAGCATCAGCAGCCCCCGGAACACGCCGTCGGCGTCGCGCTCGCGTGCCATGAAGCCGGTGAGCTGCGTGATCGCGAAGACGTAGACGAGGTCGAAGAACAACTCGAAGGGCGTCGCCCGGTGGTCCTCGCCGACCGGCGAAGTCTTCCGCCGCATCTAATCGAAGGCCAGAGCCGGGACACGGGGCCGGCGGCAGAAGTAGACGAACGCGGGCGGCACGTTGGCCCACACCGTCCGGCTGACCACGACCTCCTCGAACAGCCCGCCCAGGGACCGCCGTAACCGCCGCGCCGGCGGCGTCCATAGCGTGTGCGCGTACGCGAACGTGGTGAACGCACCGTGCGGGGCGAGGGCGCCGGTGAGGGCGTCGAGCAGGTCGTGCTGGCGGCTCGCGGTGAACGCCGCCCAGGGCAGTCCGCTCACGATGACATCCGCACGGTGGTGGCCGCGCGCAGCGAGCACCTCGCCCAGGTCCCGGGCGTCGGCCACGGCGACGTCGATCCGCGGGTAGCAGGTGGCGAGACGCCGCGCGAACCGCTCGTTGACCTCGACGGCCAGGTGATGGCCACGGCCGCCGAGCCGGCGCTGGATCGCCGCCGTGAACGCGCCCGTGCCCGGACCCACCTCGACGACCAGCGGGTCACCGTCACGCGGCACCGGCGCGGTGATCAGGTCGGCCAGCGGTTCGCCGCTCGGCGCGACCGCGCCGACCGTGAAGGGCGCGCGCGCGAACTCGTGCAGGAACGCGGCGCGGTCGTGGGCGCTCACCGGACGGCTCCGGGCGACGTGCCCAGCACCCGGGCGAGCCAGTCGTTCCTGGTACGCCGGGCCGCGACCGAGATCCGGGCCTCGGGACACAGGGCGTCGAAGCCGTGAAAGCCGCCCGCCCAGACGTGCAGCTCCGCCTGGCCGCCGGCGGCCCAGATCCGGGTGGCGAACGCGACGTCCTCGTCGCGGAACACCTCGGCCGTCCCGGCGTCGATGTAGGTGGTCGGCAGGCCGGACAGGTCGTCGGCGATCGCGGGCGACAGGTAGCCGGACACCTCGCCGCCGCCGATGACCGATCGCCAGCCGAACGCGTTCATCTCGCGGGTCCAGACCCCGGGCGCGCCGGAGTACTGGCGGCTGGAGACGGTGTCGTTGCGGTGATCGAGCATGGGACAGATCAGCACCTGCGCGGCGATCGGCGGGCCGCCCCGGTCGCGGGCCATCAGGGTGAGCCCGGCGGCCAGGCCACCGCCGGCGCTGACCCCCGCGACGATGATCCGGCTCGGGTCGACGCCCAGCTCGCCGGCGTGCTCGGCGACCCAGAGCAGGCCCTGGTAGCAGTCCTCGACCGGGATCGTGCCGGTGGCCTCCGGCGCCAGCCGGTACTCCACGGAGACGACTGTGGCACCGAACAGGTCGAGCCAGTCCAGGGGGATGTCGATCTGTGCGAAGCGGTCTCCCATGACCATGCCGCCGCCGTGGACCCAGTAGATGCACGGGGCCGGCGCGTGACCGGTCCTGGCTGGGGTGAAAATCGACATGGGGACGGGGGCGGTGATCTCGCGGTGGCCGGCGGCGCGGCCCTGGAGGATGACGTCGACCGGCGTGGACGGCAGTCTGCGCAGCTCGGCGAGCACCTCCGGGTCGAGCTCCGGCATGGGAGGAAGGTCGGCGAGGAACGCGCGCAGTTCGGGGTCGAGGCCGGGACGGGCCATGGTGGTCTCCTCGTTCACAGGGCGGCCTTGCCACCGACGGGAATCTCGTCGGCGTACCGCGCCTGCCCGGCCAGCAGCGACTGGAGGGCGACGGCGAACGTCTGGGCCTGCTCGGTCGCGAAGAACCGGGCGTGGGCCTCCTGGCTGACCCAGCCCTCGGTGACGTAAACGGTGTCCGGGTCGCCGGCCGAGCGGCCGACCAGGAAGACACGGCAGTCGTCGTTCGGCAGGGACGGCGCGTCGAGCAGGGCGGCGACCAGGTCGTCGCCCCGGCCCGGCTGCGCGGTCATGGCGGCGTGGAAGCCGTGGCCGATGGTCATGGGATCACTCCTCACGGGTGGATCTGTCGCAGCCCACTGTCGGCGCCGCCCGTGCCGTGCCACATCAGTCATCCGACTCCCGCCTTGAGCGCCCATGGCGGCCGATGACCTAACCGCTGATGCGGTTAGGTCATTTGACAGATGCGCGGCTCGGGCGTGTGCCCGACCATCGACACGTGACGAGTCATCCAGAGCCGCCGGCCGTCCTGCGCATGCGGGAGGTCCGGGACCGGGCCCTGTTCGACCCGGACGACGGTGCGGTCACACCGTCGAACCGGGCCGAGCTGAAAGCGGTCGCACACCTGCTGAACGTGTTGCTGGCCAGCACGGTCGTGTCCTCGTTGCAGTACGAGCAGCACGCCCTGCTCGTCCGCGGGCCGTCACACCGGGCGGTCGCGGAGTTCCTCCACGGCTGCGCCGACCGTGACCGCGCCGGCGCGCGGCTGCTCGCGACCCGCATCGCCCAGCTCGGGTTCACCGCCGACCACGACCCAAGGCACCTGCCGGCGCGGTCGCGCGTCACCTTCCAGACGTTCCAGGACGGCGATCTCACCGGCATCGTGACGCAGGACCTCGTGGGGGCGCGGATCCTCGTCCAGTCGTTGCAGGAGGCGGTGCGCTGGGTCGGGGCCGACGACCCCACCACCCGGCGCCTGCTGGAGCGGCTGCTGGAGGAGAAGGAGGCACAGGCCGACGAGCTCAGCGCGGGGCTTCGGAGTCCGGGGAGAGAGCATCCCTGAGCCCGGCGCGGGAGGCTACGCCGAGCTTGGGGAAGATGCGGTACAGGTGCGCGCCCACCGTCCGGTGCGAGAGGTACAGCCGCTCGGCGATCTGTTTGTTGGTCAGGCCGCTCGCCGCCAGCTCGGCGATCTGCAACTCCTGCGCGGTCAGGGCGGCCGGGCCGCCTGTCGAGGTCTCGGCCGTCCGGTGTCCGGCGGCGTGTAGCTCGTTCCGTGCACGCTCGACCCAGGGCCCGGCGGCCATCGCGGCGAATCCGTCGCGCGCGACGAGCAGGTGCCGGCGCGCCTGCGACGCCGACCTGTCACGACGCAGCCTCTCGCCGAGGACGAGCCGGACGCGGGAGGCGTCCCACAGCCACCGTTCCGCCGCGTGGCCCGACAATAGCGACTCCAGCCGCGCCCTCGTCCCGTCGTTGTCGGACACGAGGAACTCCGCCGCCGCTTGGATCAGCGTCATCCGCGTCGACAACGCGGCCACGCCGGCGGCCCGCATCGCCTCGACGTGCGCCCTGGCCTCGGCCATCCGCCCGGTCCGCACAGCCGCCTCGACGAGGTCGAACATGACCCACGTGCAGTGAGGCACGTACGAGGCGAGCGCGCCGGGCGGGCTCATCGCGGCGGCGTGGTGGAAGGCGGCGCCGAAATCTCCCTGTCCCAGCGCCGCGAGGGTACGAGGATGCTGGGCGAACAGCGCCGCGGCCGTCACGCCGCGCGGGAGCGCCCAGTGGGTGATCTCGTCGGCGAGCGCGTACGCCTCGTCGAAGCGTCCCCGTCCGGCGGCGAGGATCGCGCTGTTGTACCGGAAATACCAGGCGAAGAAGGAGAAGCCGCTGGTGTCGCAGACCTGCTGTCCCTCACGGGCGAGTTCCTCGGCCTCGTCCCATCGGCCGACGAGGTAGTCGTCCAGGCACAGGTGCATGAGGGCGCCGAGGTGCCGGCGGGGCGCGCCGCCCTCCCGTCCCTGCTGGACCAGCCGCCAGGAGGACTCGCGGCAATCACCCAGGCGGTCCAGATAGACCGAGGCCGTGCCGACCCGAATGATCCGCGTGGGGTCGGTCTCGTCCGGCAGGGTGTCGAGAATGCGCTGGCTGCTCGCCAGCGCCGACGCCCCCGTGCGGACCGGGTCGGGGAAGGTCCTGCTCGCCAGCGACAACACGTCGGGCGGTCGCGGCTCCAGCCGTTCCAACGCCCGATAGAACGGCTCCCAGTACTCCGGGGCGCTACCGTACCAGGACAACAGCATCAACGTGTGCATGGCCTCGACGAGCGCGGGATCCTCGGCCCGGTAGCCGTGCTCCGCGGTCTCGATGGCGCCGACCAGGAGCCGGTGGGCGGTGGCGACGTCGCCGTCCCCGTTGAGCATCAGGAACGCGGCCGCGTTGGCCGCGTGAAGCGAGCCGGTGGAATCCGGAACTGCCCGCCGCGCGTCGCTCAGGAGCGTCTTCGCGTCGTCGATGGCCCCGCTCGCCTCGGCGCCGATATATGCGGCCTCGGACAGCCGACGCCCCCGATCGGCACTCGTCACGCTCAACTCGGCCGCCCGGATCAGCGCGGCGACCGCGGCCAACGCGTCACCGCGCAGCATGATGCGATGCGCCGAGCCCTCCAGCAGCGCCGCCACCGTCTCATCCGGGCCAACGGCGGCTGCGGCCAGGTGCCACGCACGACGTTCCTGGTCACCCATCAGGGCACTGGCGAGGGCGACATGTGCGGTCCGGCGCTCTTCGTGCGTGGACTCCGCCACGATCGCCGACCTGATCAGCGGGTGCCGGAAGGCGATCCGCGCCGTGGCGTCGTCCACGCGAACCAGCTGCGCCCGCTCGGCGGGGGCCAGGTCGGACAGCCCGGCCTCATCCGCCAAGGCAGCCCTGAGCACCCGGACGTCGCCGGTGCCCTCGAACGTGGCCAGCAACAGCATTCTCCGGGTCGATGTCGGCAGATCGGCGATCCGCGCGGCGAACATCGCCTGGAGCCGGTCGCTGAGCGGGACCACCTCCGAGTGCGCCACCGTGGGATGCATCGCGCCCAGCAACGTCGAAGGCAGTTCCGTCAAGGCCAGCGGATTGCCCTGGGCCAGGTCGAGCAGCCGATTCCTGATCTGTACCGGCATGTCCGGGAAGTGGACGTCGACCAGTTGCCCTGCCGCCGCTCGATCCAAGGGCTGGACGGCCATCTCGGTCAACCCGCGCGGCGCCGCGGAGCTCACTGCGCCCGTCCTGGCGGAGAACAGCAGCGCGGCCCCGACCCCCTGCAGCCGGCGGGCAACGAATCCCAGCACGACGGCGCTGGCCCGGTCGATCCATTGAACGTCGTCCACCAGAAGGGCGAGCGGTGTCTCAGCGGCGACCCTCTTGACGAGCAGGAGCGCGGCGTTGCAGACCAGGAGCGCGTCTGTGGGCGCGCCGACGCCGAACCCCAACGCCACCGACAATGCCTCTCGAAGCTGCGGCGGCAGGTGCTGGATGTCGGCTTCCACCGGCAGGAGCAGCTGATTGAGGCAGGAGTAACTGACGTCGGCTTCGAACTCGGACCCGGACGCTCGCAGCACGCGCATCCCCGCCGTGACTGCCAGCTCGGCCGCAGCGGCCATGAGAGCGGACTTGCCGATGCCGGGGTCACCCCACATCAGCCGCGCGTCGCCATGCCGCCGAGCCGCGTCGAGAAAGCCAGACAGCTGTTCGAGCTCGGCACGGCGGCCGAATAGTGCATTACTGGCCACGGATACCTCACGGCGTCGGTCAGTGCCTCACCACTTCCGGATACAGGCTGCTGCGAGCATAGCCGTCACGCGATCACTCTCAGGCGCTGCTTCCGCCTCTCCTCTGAGGAGAGCGGGATTGAGCAAGAGATCGCTACCATCGAGCAAGTCCGCCGCGCCTCACCTCGGCGAGGCCGAAGTCCCGCTGCAGCTCATCATGGGCAAGACCCGGCACAAGAACCCCCGCACCGCCATGCGCTACGTCAAACCCGGTGCTGAGGCCATCGCCAAGGTCACCGACGTCCTGGCACCCCGCCGCCGTACCCATTGATCAACTGAGTGGCGGCTCGCCGGAGCTATAGGAGTTCCGGGCCGTCAAGGTCCTGGCGAGAGGGGTCCTTCGACCGGCATCGAACATATCGGCGATTCCGGCCGTACCAAACACATCCACTCGGTTACGGTCCGTGGGCGAACCGGCCGGTGATCTCTTCCATGCCGGAGATGTGCATACCAGAGGCGGAGAGCAGGCGGGCGCCACCTACGAGCACGCGGTGTTCGCCGACCACCGCCGTGATGCCCCTGCCGGTGATCGAGTCGAAGTCCAAGGGGTCGGTGAGTGCCAGGCCGCGTTCGAGCGCCCCGCGGACTACAGCCTGGCCAAGGGGATACTCAGAGGAATGTTCGGCCGACGCCGCCAGACGCAGCACTTCGTCGGCCGACCAGTCACCGGTGGGCGCGACGTCGGTGAGGGCGGGCTGCCCGCGCGTGATGGTGCCTGTTTTGTCCAGGACGATCGCGTTGAGCTTGTGCGCGGTTTCCAGCGCCTCCGCGTCGCGGATCAGGATGCCGGACTGGGCCCCCTTGCCAGTGCCCACCATGATTGACAGCGGGGTGGCGAGCCCGAGCGCGCACGGGCTCCTCTCTACCGGGATGGACTCGCCGGTCACCATAGACTCGTCCAGAGTCGAACGACCTTCGATGATCACACCGTCGACCGGGACCTTCTCGCCGGGCCGCACGATCACCGTGTCGCCTGTCATCATCTCCGTGACAGGGATCTCCACCTCGTCGCCGTCGCGCCGCACCCGGGCGGTCCTTGCCTGCAGGCCTCGTTGTAGTCCTGGGGAAATTTCCAACGGATTTGCCTGACCTGCACTGATGCAGGACGCTCAGACTGAAGGCTCAGTGCGTTTACGGTGGGCTGTGAGCGACGACAAGCCGGGGTTCGGGTACGGCGCGGGACCCGCTGAGGTCATCCGGGCGGTGTTACGCAAGGCGGGGCGGCGGGAGTTCAGCGAGCGCCACGGTGGGCTCGTCGTCGCGGGTGGCGGCGACGGAAGACCGTTCCAGGTAGCCTGCGCCGACGACGCCGAGGTGCCCGCGCAGGAGCTCGCCCGATACTCAGGCGCCCTGCTCAAGGCTGGCTATCGCGTCGAGCCCGACCCTGACGATGATGAGGTGCTGCTGGTGCGCGAGGCCGTCTTATTCACATCCGGGGTCCCGGTAGTACTGGGGAAATTTTCGACGGATATGCAGGTCGGAGCCCCCGTAAGGGCCTTTGAGCACAGCCTGGAAGACGGGCTGCTGACCTGCATATCCGTTGTTTCCTGCGCCGTTACTACCGTGACCTCTAGAAACCGGCAGTGGTGGTGCCGTAGCGATGACCGGGGTTCGGCTCGACCTTGGCGGTGGGGAGTCATCTCCTCCATATGGGGATGGCTCCCCGGCTGATCAGACTCGGAGCACGACCTTGCCAGGCACCCCGTGCCGCTTGGCGGCGAAGGCCTTGGCGGCTTCGGCCAGCGGATAGATGGCACCGACGTGGGGCCTCAGTCCGCCGGTGTCCGCGAGCCGGGCGAGTTCGGCCAGTTGGGCGCGGTCGGGTTCGACGATGAAGAAGACCGCGCGGCCGCCGACGGGAGTCACCAGTGGGGGTGCGGTGATCGAGACGAGGGCGCCGCCCGGCTTGACCAGGTTTGCCGAGCGGGCCAGCAGGTCACCTCCGACGGTGTCGAAGACCAGGTCCACCTGCTCCGCGGCATCTTCCAGTGAATCGCGTTCGAGGTCGATGAAGGTGTGGGCACCCAGTTCCTGGGCAAGGTCGGCGGCGTTGCCCCGGCCGGTGGCGATGACGTGGCCCCCCGCTGAGCGGGCGAGTTGGACGGCGAGGCTGCCCGTCCCTCCTGCAGCGCCATGGACGACGACGCGCTGCCCGGTCCGCAGGCCGCCGTGCGTGAACAGGCCCTGCCAGGCGGTCAGACCTGCCAGCGGAAGGGCCGCCGCCTGCTCGAAGTCGAGCGAGTTCGGCATGGGCGCCAGGTTGCGCGCCTCGACGGCCGCGTATTCCGCAGCGGCGCCGTCGCGGTGCCAGTCGGTGAGCCCGAACACCCGGTCGCCGACGTTCAGGCCGCTGGTGCCGTACCGAACCTCGCTGACGACGCCAGCCAGTTCGTGCGCGGGGACGGAAGGGGCACGATCTCGCCCCGCACGGTCGACCCACGTGCCCGGCCAGGCCAACTCGTCGGGGGCGAAGCTGGCAGCGTGCACCTTGACCAGCACGTCGCCGGTCGCGGTGTGCGGGGTCGGGGCCTCTTCGAACACGAGGCTGTCGTGGCCGCCGCGCCGGTGGATGCGGACTGCTTTCACTGCGCTTCCTTCGTTCGATGTCGTGCGGGTCAGGCGGCGGGCAGGCCGAAGCCGGCCGAGGAGAGTGCGCCCTTGGTCTGCCGGGTGAGGTGATCGGCGAGGACTTCGTGGCTTCCCTGCTCGATGGCGTCGAGAGCCTGGGCCGCCACCTCGGCCGGGGCCGTCTTGGGCAGCGCGATCCCGGCGGCCATGTCGGTGTCGATGAACGCGGCGTGCACGCCGACCACCAGGGTGCCCTGCTCGCGCAGTTCCAGGCGGATGCCGTTGGTCAGCGACCAGGTGGCGGCCTTGGAGGCGGCGTACGAGGCCGCCCCCGGCAGGGTGGCCCACGACAGCACGGACAGCATGTTCACGATCGTGCCGCCGCCGTTGCGACCGAGGACGGGAGCGAAGGCGCGGCACATGGCCAGCGTGCCGAAGAAGTTGGTCTCCATCTCGGCGCGCGCCGCCTCGAGTGAGGGCGCCGCGATCAGGCCGCCGCGCAGCCCGATACCGGCATTGTTGATCAACAGTGTGACGTCGCCGCAGCGCTCGGCCACCGCCGCCACCGAGGCCGGGTCGGTGATGTCGAGCTCCACCGGGACGAGTCGCTGGTCGGCGACGGAGCCGGGATCGCGGGCGCCGGCGTAGACCTTGCTCGCGCCCCGTTCCAGCAGCGCCAGCGCGAAGGCCCTGCCGAGCCCGCGGTTGGCGCCCGTCACCAGGGCGGTGCAGCCTCGGAGATCCATGCCCTGATCTTGCATGTTGCGCTCCAAATGATAGTTAGTTGGAATATCCAACTCACTATAGAGCAGGTAAGTTGGATATTCGAACTAGCCTTGCTGTGACCAAAGCTCTGCCCGACTCACTCCGAGGAGGCACCCGGCCATGTCATCCCGTCCCCGTGCATGCTCGATCGCCAACGCGCTGGCGGTCGTCGGCGAGCGATGGAGTCTGCTGGCCGTCCGCGAGGTCATGTTCGGCGTGCGGCGCTTTGATCAGATCGCTCGTAACACCGGCGCGAGCCGCGACATCCTCGCCACGCGGCTGCGCAAACTCGTCGAGGTCGGGCTTTTGGAGAAGCGGCTCTACGAAACCCACCCGCCGCGCCACGAGTACGTCCTGACCGAGTCCGGCCGGGCCCTGCACGGCGTGCTGCTCACCCTCATGGACTGGGGCGATCGCTATGTCACCCAAGGAGAGTCGCCCACGGTTCTCGAACACGACTGCGGCGCGGTCCTGCGACCTCTGACGGTGTGCGCCCACTGCCGCGCCCCCGTCGACGCGGCGGCGACCAAGGCCCTGCGCCTCGGCCAACTCCCTGCGCCACCGGGTCGCCAGGAGGCCAGACCGGAACCCGCGTGAGGACGGAACACAGCAACCTTGGTCCGTACGTGAGGTGACGTTGGGCATGAGAGTGTGCGAGGCCGGGGGCGTCGCGCCTGTGCCGCTTGTGAGCAGTAAGGGGGACTGTCGGCAGGATGGTGTTGATCAGTCCGGTGATGTCGGCGCTCCGGATCGTCAGCCACCTCCTGGGCCCCGACGACCTGCTGATTGTTGTTCCCGTCGACTTTGCGAGGGCCTCATTGCTCACGTGGGTCTCCCGCGTGGTCCTGCCGCGGGTCTGTGGGGAGTAGTTCAGAACCGTACGGCGAGGCCGCGCTCACGGCCAGAGGCGCTGGCGGAGCCCAGACGAGCAATGATCAATACCTGTGGATGGGTTCGGGTCAGTGAAGTTGTCCGGTCTGGTGTAGGTGGTCGAAGATGATCTGGTCAACGGGGGATACCCGGGCGCGGTCGGCGTAGGTCAGCCAGGCGATTTCTTCGATCTCGCTGCTGGGTGCCGGTGTTCCGCGATGGTCGGCGGTGTAGCAGGTCATCTGTACCGTGGCGCCTTCGGCGTGGCCGTGTGCTTGGGCTTGATAGGTGCCCACGTGGGTGGCGGTGGTGGGGATGATGGCGATGGACAGTTCCTCGTCGATCTCGCGGGTGAGGGTGTCGAGGTCGGTTTCGCCAGGTTCGCGTTTGCCGCCGGGGAGGTAGTAGACGTTCTTGCCTCGTGACCGGGTGCTGAGGATCCTGCCGTTGTCCAGGTGGATCCAGGCGATCTTGTCGATGGTGTTGTTCATTGTGTGCTCCTGTCGGGGCGGAGAGATGGGTCGGGCGGCCAGGTCGTCGGGGCGTTCGAGGAGCTTGCCATTGCTGAAGACGGCCCCGGCGCGGACGAGGGCGACCAGGTGGGGCGCGTTGACCGCGCGCCCTTCTTCTTGCCCGAGGCGCGCGTGATGGGTGAGGTGCCGGCCAGCTGGCGGCCTTTGGCGCTGCCGGCGTTCGAGGCGAAGTACCACTGGCCGTGCTCGCTGACGTCCTTGCAGAGGAGGACGCGGGATGCGGGACGCCCGCCAGTGTCGGCGGTGGACGACGTCACGGCGTGCGGGCCGGGAACCTGTTGCTCGATCGCCTCCTTCAGCCATCGCATGAACAAGGTCACCGGGTCGTGCGGAGCCGTCGCGGTGTCGAAGGTCGGCAGGTCGGCGGGGAAGACCGGAAGGGAGCGCAACAGGTCGCGCAGGCTTTCGGCCATCAGGTCATGACCTTCTCGGGAGCGGTGGTGGTGATGTCGCGGGTGCTGACCGCGTGTGCCGGCAGCCCGCGCTCGGCGTGCAGCAGGACCGCCGCGCCGACCAAGACCATCACTGCCAGCACCGTCCACAGCTGCCACGGCCCGGCCTCGAGCAGGAATCCCAGCAGCAGGGGCGCGATGGTGCGGCAAAGCGACCAGGACAGCTGGTAGATCGACAGGTACCGTCCCCGCAGGTGATCGGGGGCGGCCTGGACCGACAGGCCCTGCGAGGGCGCGGAGTGGACGAGCTCGCCGGCGGTGTAAAGCACCGCGACCGCCAAGACCGCGACGATGGCGTGCGCGCCGCTGATGAGCTGGGGAAGGGCGGCGAAGGCGGCGAAGGAGAGCGCGAAGATGACCGCGCCGAGCGCGGCCCCGCGGGTGCGCCTGCCGCGCATGGTCAGGCGGGCGACCGGGACACCGAGCACGGCGACCAGAGCGGTGTTGACCGCGAACACGGCACCGGCCAGGGCGTCGGGGATGCCGACGTCGCGGGCGAGGAAGATCGGCAAGGCGATGGCCTGGGTGGTGTAGCCGAAGGCGATCAGGAAGTTGGCGGCCGTGAGGAGCAGGTAGGGCCGGTCGGCGAGCACCCGCCGATACCCCTCCCGTATCTCCTCCGGCCGCCTGGTGCCGCCGCGGACGGCCGGGATCCGGGCCACCAGCACCGCGGCGATGGCGAAGACCACGGCCAACACCACCGCGGCACCGACAAACCCGGCGCTGCCGTTGACCGCCAGCAGGCCCGCCGCCGCCAGGCTGCCAAATCCCATACCGCCGTTGCGCAGGCTGCGGTCCCACGCCAGCAACCGGTCACGCTCGGCGCCTTCGGCGATCTCACCGATGAGAGCGTGCTGGCTGGGCGAGGAAGCCCACATCCCCACCGCGACCACCAGGGCGACCGCCAGGAACGCGGGGTAGGAGTCGGCGAACGGGTAGGCGGCGAAACCGGCCGCCCGCAACGCCAGCGCGCCGATGACCACTCGCCGACCGCCGAACCGGTCGATGAGGACGCCCACGACCGGCATGAACGACAGGGCGCACAGCCCGGCAACGGTCAGACCCGCGCCGATCGAGGTCAGCGACAGGCCGGTGAGCGAACCGATGAACAGCATCGTCAGCGGCACGTAGATGCCGTCGCCGATCGAGCCGACCAGGCTGGCGGCGATGAGGCGGCGGCGGGTGCGCATGCTGCCTTCAGCGGAAGTCGAGCGCACCGCGTCCCCGCTTCAGCTCGGCGAACGCTCCCATGCCGGCTAGGGTCCAGACGGCCTGGAACAGCCGGATCGCCTCCTGGCCTTTCGGGATGGAGGTGAGGACGGGGCCGAAGAAGGCCGCGCCATCCACGGCGACGACGGGTGTGCCGACCTCCTCACCGACCGTTTCCTGCCCGGCCTGGTGGCTGGCGCGCAGGGCCGCGTCGAACTCGTCGGTGTAAGCGGCCTTGGCCAGGGATGCGGGCAATCCCAGTTCGTCGAGGGACTCGGTGATGACCGCGTCGTAGTCCTTATTGCGCTCCAGGTGGATGCGGCTGCCGAGCGCGGTGTACAGGTCGCGCAGGATCGCAGTGCCGTGAAGGGCTTCAGCGGCCGCACACACCCGGGCCGGGCCCCAGGCCCGGTCATTGAACTCGCGATACCAGGGCTCGAGTTCACGGTGCTCGTTGAGCACCGACAGGCTCATGATCCGGAAGTTCAGGTCGATCGGCTGAAGTCGTTCGACTTCGAGCAGCCACCGGGAGGTGACCCAGGCGAAGGGGCAGGTGGAGTCGAAGTAGCAGACAACCGACACGGCGGCCTGAGAAGCATGAATATCTTCCATGGAAGACATTATATCTTCCGTAGAAGATATAATGTCTTCCATGCAGGCCGACCCCATCGCCACCATCGTCGAACAGTGGAAACACCAGCGACCCGATCTGGACGCGACCCCGATGCTCGTCATCGGCCGGCTCTTCCGGCTCACCGATGCGCTTGACCAACGGCTACGCTCGCCCTTCGGCGCCGCAGATCTGGGCAACGGCGACTTCGACGTGCTTGCGGCGCTTCGACGGTCAGGGGCGCCCTACACGCTGTCTGCGGGCGAGCTCAGTCGCACCGTCCTGGTCACCACCGGCGCGATCACCAAGCGGGTCGACCGACTCGAAGCCCGCGGCCTGGTCAGCAGATCCGTCGCCGAGACCGATTCGCGCGGACGTCTCATCACCCTTACCGCCGAGGGCGTCGAACTGACCGACGAGCTCATCGCCATCCACCTGGACAACCAGCGCCGGCTCCTGGCCGGGCTCAGCCGGGACGAGCAAACCCAGCTTGCCGGCCTGCTCCAACGACTCGCCTCGACACTGGCCGCAGGTGATGACTAAAGACCCTGGACAAGTTCGACACCAGTGATGATCTTCGGCCTGACGCGGATCACGTAATCCATGTGCTCAGCTACCCAGGGCCGCAGCACCTGCTGAAAGCGTTCGATCTCCGCAGGATCGCGCACTAGATGATTGAGTCCAAGGGGGGTCCAGCCAAGGTGAGCCCAAAAGCCGCAACACAAGATCAACAATGCTGCGGCTTGGGCGCGGACCTGTGTGGCGTCAGGCCTTGGTGAGGTGGCGGTAGATGGTGGGGCGGGTGACGCCGAACTCGTCGGCGATCTGGGCGACGGTGTAGTCGCCGGAGTCGTACATCTCCCGCGCGAGCTGTACCTGGCGGGGGCCGAGCTTGGGTTTCTGACCGCCGGTGCGGCCCCGGGCGCGGGCGGCCTCCAGCCCGGGGTTCCGGTAGCAATGAAGAAATTTCCAACGAAGTAGCCTCTGAACTGGACTGATACGGACCTCTATGACTGAGGTCTCGATTCGCTTACGGTGTTGACCATGAGCGACGACAAGCCGGAGTTCGGATACGGCGCGGGCGGTCGCCCGTTGTGGACGGCGCGGGACCGGGACGCTGAGGTCCTCCGGACGGTGCTGCGCAAGGCGGGGCGTCGAGAGTTCAGCGAGCGCCACGGTGGGTTCGTCGTCGAGGGCGGCGGCGACGGAAGGCCGTTCCAGGTCGCGTGCGCCGGCGACGCCGAGGCGTCCGCGCAGGAGCTCGCCCAGTACTCCGAGGACCTGCGCAAGGCCGGGTACCGGGTCGAGCTTGACACTGGCGATGATCAGGTGCTGCTGGTGTGGGAGTCCTCCTGATCGCGTTCGCTCCAGCGCGCGAGGTCAGCGGGGACGGCGGCGCTGGGCGGGGTCGGCTTCGGCGGTGATGCGTGCGGAGGTCTCCTCTCCGAGGCGGACGTAGCGGCCGAGGCTGGCCAGGTGCTGGTGGCGGCTCTTGGCCTGCAACTCCGGGGCGGTCCGTCCGGCCTGCGCAAGATGCTGCAGGGCGCTGTGCCGGAGCTGGTGCAAGGTCCATCCCTGCCGGTGCGGGTCCAGGTCGGCGGAGGCGGTCTTGAACAGGTACTCGGCGCGCGGGTAGGACAGCCGCCCCCGCCCGGTGATCGGGCAGATGTCCCCGCGCGCGGGCGTGCGAGATCCGGACGTGGGGGCGCGCCGGTCGGCCAGGAACACCGGCCCGGCGGTGCGGCCGGCCAGCAGGCGGGGCAGCAGCCGGGCGGTGGCGGTGGCCCAGTGCACGTACTCGAGGGCGCCGCCCTTGGAGACGACCCGGGCGCGGCGGAACTCCAGGTCGAGGTCCTCGACGTTGAGGCTGAGGATCTCCTCTGCGCGGGCGGCCGTGTCGTACAGCAGCCGCCACAGCACCCGTTCGCGCAGGGGGTGCGCGGGGTCGGTGAACAGCTTGTCCAGCCGGGCGGCCGGGATGGCGCGGTCACCGCGCCGGGCGGGCTTGCGCCGCTCCAGGCGCCGGCCGGGGTTGGTCGCGAGGAGGTCCTGGCGCTGGGCCCAGGTGGTGAAGGAGACCAGCGCGGACAGGTGCCGGTTCCAGGTGGCGGCGGCCGCGGTGTTCCAGCGGTCCATCACCGCGGCGTACTGCTCGGGCGTCAGCGCGGCGACCGGATACCCCGGGCCGGCCACGGCGGTCAGGCGGACCAGGGTCTCGGCGTAGCCGGTGCGGGTGGTGGCCGCCTGCACCGACTCCAGGAAGCGCTCGACCGCAGCCGTCAGCGGCGCCGTCTTCGGTGAGGTGGGCGAGGGCCCGGCGGCCGGTGCCGGTGGGCCGGGGAAGGACACGACGGACACGGACGTCCTCCGGGCAGACGATCTCGCACGTGATGTGACACATAATGTAGCCGAGTCGCCGTCACGGCGGCGAACACCGAGCTGGGCGGATGAGGCCCGACAGCCGTCTGTGTGACGGATAATGCAAGTTCTGTGTCACATCGCGGTCACAGGGCGGTTTCTGCCTCGCGGGCCTTTCTGGGCAGCAGGAAGCCGACCAGGAAGGTCAGCGCGATCATCGCGGCAACGATCCACAACGTGTCGGCGACTGCGGTGGGCCCGGCGCTGAGCCCGCTGAAGAACACAGTCCCGAGTACGGCTGTTCCCAGCGCGCCGCCGACCTGTTGCAAGGTGGTGAGCGTGCCGGAGGCCGAGCCGGTCTCGTGCGGTTCGACACCGGCCAGCACGATGTCGAAGTAGGGCCCCATGATCAGCCCAGATCCCAGCCCGGTGACGAGCAGGGCCGGAGCGAGCTGCCAGAATCCGGCCTCCGAGCCGAGCACCGGCACCAGGGCCAGGACCCCGGCCGTCATCGTCACGGCTCCGGCGTGCAGAACATTTCGGCCATGACGCATGACCGCCTGGACCACGCCCATGCCGACGACCATGCCGACCGACAGCGGTATGCCCGCCACGGCGGCCCGCAGCGGGCTGAAGCCGAGGCCGAGCTGCAGATGCAGGTTGAAGACCAGGCCGAACCCGGAGAAGGCGGCAAAGTAGATCGTTCCGGTGGCCATACCACCGAGGAAGGCTCGCTTGCGGAACAGGCTGGGCAGGATCAGCGGGTCGCCGCCACTGCGGCTCTTGCGGACCTCGTGCCATCCGAAGGCGGTGAACACCGCGACGGAGGCCGTCATCATCGCGAAGGTCCAGCCGGGCCAGCCGTACTCGCGGCCTTGAACCAGCGGGAAGATCAGCAGCAGTGCTCCGCACGAGGCGAGGAGCGCGCCGGGCAGGTCGAGCCGGACTCCTCGGGCCGGGCGGCCAGCGGGCAGGAACGTGATCGCGGCGATCAGGGTCGCTAGACCGATGGGCAGGTTGATCAGGAAGATCATGCGCCAGCCGGTGCCGAGGAAGTCGGCGTCGACCAGCCACCCCGCCAGGGTGGGGCCGCCCACCGCCGACAGCCCCATGACCGGGCCCATCGCACCGAAGGCTGCCTGCAGTTCCCGGGGCGGGAACATCTCCTTCAGCATGCCGAGCCCCTGGGGGATCATGCAGGCCCCGAACAGGCCCTGCATCGCGCGAGCGGCGATCACCATCTCCGGCCCGGTCGTGATCGCGCACAGCAGGGAGCCGGCAACGAAGCCGCCGGCGCCGATGAGGAACATGCGTTTGCGGCCGGCGATGTCGCCGAGCCTGCCGCCGACCAGCAGGCCGGCGGTCATGGCCAGGGTGTAGGCCACCCCGAGCCATTGGATCAGGGAGGTGCCGCCACCGAGGTCGGCCCGGATGGTCGGGCCGGCGATGCTGGTGACGGTGGAGTCCAGCATTTCCATCACCGAACCGGTGAGGATGATCGCCAGAGCCGGCCACCGCCACCGGTAGGACGTGGGTGCCGCCGCGGGCGGTGTCGCCGATGGTGTCGCCGGCAGTGTCAGGGCGTCGGTCATGTGATGGGTTCCCCATACTGTGCGGAGGTGGGGCGTCCCGTTCGAGGCGGTCAGGACGCCCAGGCAGGTCGGTGACGGTCAGCGGAAGTCCGCGACATGGTCGCGGGCCCATTCGGCGTAGTTGCGCGGGGGGCGTCCGGTGACCTGCTCCACGTCCGGCCAGACCCGCATCAGCGCCGACCAATCCTGGTCGGCGTAGCCGCCGCCGTCGGGGTCGTCGCCGCCGTACTCGACGAAGCCCAGCATGAGGTCGGCCGACGCGGCGGCGAACCCGCCCTGCGCCTTCATCAGCTCACGGGCGCGCTCGCGGGTGACCTCCTCGTAGCGGACTTCTTCACCCAGTGCCACGCCGATCGCCGCGACCTGCTCGCGCACGGTGACCAGGCCGGGCCCGGTCAAGGTGTACGCCTTGCCGTGATGGCCGTCCTGCAGCAGCGCGGTGACGGCGACTGCGGCGATGTCGGCCTCGTGGATCAGGTTCATCGGCTCGTCCGCGAACGGGTAGCGCACCACCCGCTCAGTCCGGATGGACGGCGCCCAGATCTGCAGCATGTTCGTCATGAAGGCGCACGGCCGCACATGCGTCCATTCCAGCCCGGACTCCTCCACCGCCTGCTCCACCCCGCTGGTGTGCAGGCCGGCGGTCACCGACGCCGCCGACAACACCACGATGCGCCGTACGCCCGCCTGCTTGGCCAGCGCGACGACCTCGCGCGCGCTCTGCTCCACGGAGAACAGGTACATGCGCTCCACGCCGTCCAGCGCGGCGGCCACGCTCGCGGGCTCGGTGAGGTCGCCCTGGACGACCTCCACCTGCGGCGGCAGTTTGGCCGCCGCGGGGTTGCGGGTCAGCGCCCGCACCTCGGTGCCCGCCCGCACGAGCTGGTCCACCACGTGGCGGCCGACGATCCCCGTCGCCCCGGTCACCAGGATCTTCATGTGCGTTCCTTCCGCTGTGTCGTTCACGAGAGCAACGCTAGAGTGTCTTCCGGTCACTTTCTGACCAGAAGGTGAGGGAACTTGGAGGCATGGCGAACACGAGCGCGCGCATGCTGCGATTGCTGTCCCTGCTGCAGACCCACCGCCACTGGCCCGGCCTGGAACTGGCCGACCGGCTCGCCGTCAGCGAACGTACCCTGCGCCGCGACATCGACCGGCTGCGCGAGCTCGGCTACCCGGTCCACTCTGGCCGCGGCACCGCCGGCGGCTACCAACTCAGGTCCGGCACCGCGATGCCGCCCCTGCTGCTCGACGACGAGGAGGCCGTCGCCATCGCTGTCGGCCTGCGCACCGCCGCCGGCGGCACCGTCGAGGGCATTGAGGAGACCTCGGTGCGCGCCCTGACCAAGGTCATTCAGGTGATGCCGCCCCGGCTGCGCCGCCGCGTGGACGCCCTGCGGGCCTATACGGTCACCGCGCCGACGGGCGGCCCTCAGGCCGACGCCGCCACGCTCACCGTGATCGCCCAGGCCTGCCGCGATGACGAACGGCTCACCTTCACTTACGCCACCCCATCCGGCGAACCGGCCGCCCGGCTGGTCGAGCCGCACCGGCTCGTCTCGCTCAAGCGTCGCTGGTATCTGGTCGCCTGGGACCTCGACCGCGCGGACTGGCGCATCTTCCGCCTGGACCGGCTCACCGGCCCGGCCGCCACCGGAGCCCGCTTCCGCCCGCGCGATCTGCCCGCCGCCGACGCCGCCGCCTACGTCGCCGATCGGCTCGGCGCCCGTCCCACCCGGTACGACATCACCATCCTCCTCCACGCCCCGGCCGGCACGGTGGAGCCGGTCGTCGCCGTCACCGGTGGCCACGTCGAACCCGTCGACGACCACTCCTGCCACCTACGCCTGCAGGTAGACGCCTTCGACTGGCCGGTGCTCATCCTGGCCGCGGTGGGCGCGAAATTCGACGTCATCGATCCCCCCGAGTTCCGCCACTACCTGCGCGACGTTGGCCGGATCTTCCTACGTGCCGGCACCACCTAGCAGGGTCATGGTCACCCAGACCAGGCCTGTGCACGAGGGGTGGCCCGCGCACGGCGTCGGCCACTCCTTAGATCAACCGCCTGCGCCGTCTCCCCTCATGGGAGCGCGGCGCAGGGCCTGTCAGGGCGTCAGCCCCAGCTCGCGCAGTTGCGCGGGCCGCAGCGGCCGCCAGCCGCTGGTGTCGAGCTTGGCCAGTTCCGCCTCGACATCCACGTCGATGACGCCGAAGAAGTTGATGTTGTCGCTGTGCGCCGGGGAGATGTGGGCCAGCAACTCGTCGGGAACGTCTCGGCCGGCTGCCCGCAGTTGCCGCACGGCGAGCGAGTAGTACTCGGTCGTCCAGGTGATGACAGAGTTGGTCAAAACGGTCAAACACCATGCCTGGTCGGTCTGGTCGACCAGGGCCGGCTTGGTAACGGCGCCCTGCTGGGCGTAGTGCAGGTCGCGGCGCAGCGCGTGCAGGCTCTCGCCCTTGTTTAGCTGGCGGGCGATCTTCCGGCGATAGGCCGGGTCCGACAGATACTTCGCCGCGTGCAGCGTACGGCGCAGCATGCCCCACTCCTTCAAAGCCGCGGCCAGGGTGTTCTGCCGGGAGGCGGCCGACCACTTGCCCACCACCAGCGAGGCGGTCGCCTGGCCGTACTTCAGCGACCCGGCCATCCGCAGCAGGTCCGGCCAGCATTCAGTGATGAGGTCTTCGTTCCAGCGGGCGCTCAGCAGCGGGCCGGCGTGCGGATAGCGCTTGGCCGTCTCCGTGGGCGTCTCGTCCCGGATGAGAGTGATCTTGCGGAGGTCGCGGATGCGTGGGGAGAGCAGCTTGCCCACCAGATCGAACAGGGCAAAGTTGATCAAAGTGACGCCGTGGGTATCGGTCGCGTGCTCGAACAGGGGCAGATCGGTGGCGTTGCCCAGGAAGTCGTCCAGCACGAAGTGCGCCTCGCGCGCGTTCGGGACGATGATCTTTGTGCCGAAGGTGGAGTGCTGGTCGGACACGTGCGTGTAGCTGGACAGCACCTGGCCGCCGTGGATGGTCATGTCCCGGGCGGTGGTGGATTTGCCGCGAACGGGGAACCGCTGCCCGTCGGAGGAGGACATGGTGCCGCCGCCGAAGACCTGCGACAACTCCAGCCCGTGATGGTGGTTGACAATGCGGGTGTTGGCCTCGCGCAGCGTCTCCTCCCGCACGTACCACTCCTGCGTCCAGCGCAGCACGTCATACGGGATGCCGCAGGCCTCCGACATCCTGGCCAACCCCAGATTCGTGGCGTTGGCGATCAAGACGCTGAGGATGTTGCGCTTGAGATCGACCGAGCGGGATTGCTTGCGGCCGCCGGCGTGGGTGAAGCAGTCCAGGAACCCGGTGCGCACGTCCAGCTCGATCAGCAGCGAGGCGATCGGCGCGAAGGGCAGCATCCCGGCCAGCTCGACCTTCAGCTCCTTGGCCTCGCCTGGCACGTCCTCGGCCGACAGCGGCGGGATCACCAGCTTGTCGTCGTCGTCGAGCCGGACCGCGCCGGTGTCGTCCGGCAGCGCCTGGGCCAGCGTGGCATCCAGGTCGGCCAGCGCGGCGTGCAGTTCCTCCTTGCCCTGTTCGATCGCCTCGGCCGCGTCGCTCGGCTTGCCGACCAGCTTGCAGAACTCGGCCCGCCGCGGCGACCACTGCTCGGGCGTGTACAGGTAGGTGGCCGGGTCCGCGTAGCGGCGCGAGCCCGGCACGAACACGTCCCCCGAGCGCAGCCCGTCCCGCAGCGCCAGCACGACACAGAGCTCCCAATAGTGGCGGTAGGCGGTCTCGTCGCCGTCCTTGCGCGCCTTGGCCAGGTATTCGGCGTACCGGGTCGGCACGAACGAGGTCGGGGCGCCCTCGGGCACCTTGCGGGCGCCGCTCTCGTTCAGCCGCTTCACGATGGCCACCGCCTCCATCAGCTCCGCGGTGCCGGTCCCGCCCTTGAAGTCGATCGCCGCCAGCACCAGCGGGGTGAACTGGCGCAGGTAGGTGTAGGAGGCGTGCAGCGCCGACAGCCGCCCATGATCGCGGGGCAGCTTCTTCCAGCCCTCCGAGACGACCTCACGCAGCTTGCTCATCCCGATCGTATTGCGCAGCAGGCCGCCGATCTGCTCGTCCGGGATGGACGGATCGGCGAGCACCGGCAAGATCACGTCCAGGAGCAGCTGGCGGGCCTCACCTGCCTTGGCCCGCTCGATCAAGGCCTCATCCGTCTTGGACTTGGCCCGCGACTCCCGGGCGGAGACCGCCTGGTCGAACAGCATCACCACCTCGTCGACCTGGTCCATCGCGGACTGCGTGACCACCGCCAGCAAGATCGGATAGCGACGACGCTCATCGCGGCGTTCCAGCGCCTGGTTGGTCGAGCGGCGGCCCACCGAGGCCAGGAAGCGGCGACGTTCGGCGGCCAGGCCCGACACATCCAGGGTGTGGGCGTCCATGGTGCGCAGGTAGGTGAGTTTGTCGATGGCGGTCTTCACCGAGGTCGCGCTGGCGTCGGTGGCCGCCTTGATCAGCCAGGCCAGCCGGGTCATCTTCAGCCCGGCGTCATACACCAGCAACCGGTCCAGATCCGCGCGCAGCTGGCCGGTCAGCAGGTGCGCCACCTTCTCCCAGGTCGGCGCGGTGGCGCTGGTCCGGGCGGTGGCCACCATCTTGGCCAGCGTGGTCACGCCCGGCCGGATCGTCTTGGCCGCCATCAGGTACTCGGTGGCCAGGTTGAACAGCAGCGTCGGTGAGTCGTGTTCCATCGCCCGGTCCAACAGGAACTGCTCCAGCTCCTTCATCGCCGTGCTCTCAGCCGGGGCGCTCTTCCACCCCAGATAGCCGGACACCAACCGCAGATGATCGCTGCGTGTCTGCTCCCGCTGGCCGTACTCGGCGAGAACGGCCGGATCCACGCCCAGCCGCTCGGCCAACCGCGCCACCGCCACCGGTGGCGCCGAGCTCACCTCATCCGGCACGAACCCCAGCCAGGGCAAAGTGGCGAGCTGGACGGCAAGCCCGAGGCGATCTCCAGCGCCTCGGCCACGACCCGGATCGATGAAGGCGACGTCGGCGGGCGTCAGGGTGAAGTACCTGATCAGATCGTCCCGGCCGATGTCCGGGAACGAGCGCAACCGCTCCAACTGATCATCGGAGAACATCCGGGTCGACATCGACCACCCCCGCACCGCACCGGTCAGGACCGTACGAACCGTAGCGGAAGTGATCAACAATCGGAACAGGCCCGCATCAGTGCAGGTCAGGCAAATCCGTTGGAAATTTCCCCAGGACTACAACGAGGCCCTGCAGGCCGACCAGCTTGCGGATCGCCTCGCCCGTTCCCGCCTTCGCCCGCGCCTCCAGCAACCGTCCGAGCAGGATGAGGGTCAGGATCACCCCGACGGCTTCGGAATAGACGTCACGCAGGGTCGCAGGGAGCAGTTGCGGAGCCACGGTGGCGAGCAGGCTGTAGCCGTGCGCGGCGGTCGTGCCGAGTGTGATCAGGCTGTTCATGTCCGCGGCCCGGTGGATGGGCCAACCTGTGTAGAACATGACGGGCGTGATCAACAGGAGCTGCACCCACCTGTTGAGAAGGAAGCCGGGTGTCCACGTTGCCCCGAAGAGCTCGAGCGCCGCACCCACCAGTACCCGCCTCGGCAGATCGGCGATCTCCTCATGCCGCTCCGTCGCTTCAGCGTCCGTCGTTTCCATTTGGGCTGCGGGAACGGCACGACCCACGTCTGAGTCCGGCACCTGCCCGTCGCCGGATTCGACGATGAGGCGGCCGCGCACCATGTTCATCCCGCAGGCGAAGCCGTACTGTCCCGCGCTGCGGGGCACCAGCTCGACGGCTGTCCTGGTGAAGGCCGGTAACGCTTGCCCGAGCCCGAAATCAGGGAACACCACCCGTAGGTGCACTCCCCGCTCTCACGCCGATCGAAGATCAGACGCAGCGGAACACCCTGCCGCACCTGGATCACGTCCGGCGAATGCCCGCCCTCGACGATGATCTCCGCCTCCTGGACACCGCCCCGCAATTCGGCGATACCGCTCTGCCGTCGTCCGAAGAAGTACTACGTGAGAAAGACGATCAACCCGGCGGACAAAGCCACGACCACCAGGTCGGCGACGCTCACGACCCCGCCCCCGACGGTCCGTTCGCATCCTCGCCAGCGGCTCGCCGATAAGAGTGTCGGCGGCGTCTTTCTCGGCTCCTCTGAGCGGGATCGAAGCCGTCATAGGTGGGGAGCCAGGGGTTCACATCCTCTCCCGTCCAGTCGTAGTTCCGCCAGATCGGTGACGACAAGGTCGGCTCCGGCGGCCCGCAGGGTCTCTCGTTGATCGTGCCGGTCGACACCGATGACCAGACCGAACCGGCCTCTTCTGCCCGCTCGCACGCCCGCGAGGGAGTCTTCCACCACCGCCGCCTCTCCCGGCGTCACGCCGAGTTGCCGAGCCGCCTGCAGAAACAGCGCCGGATCAGGCTTTCCCGCAAGTCCCAGCCGGGCGGCGTCGATGCCGTCGACCCGGACGTCGAACAGATCGTCGACGCCCGCCGCGCGCAGCACTTCCGCACAGTTGCGGCTCGCCGAGACGGCGGCCGTGCGCACCCCCCGGCGGCGCAGTTCGCGGACCAGGCCGACGGTTGACGGGAAGGAGGCCACGCCGTGCTCACGGATCTCGGTCAAGAAGGCGGCGTCCTTTCGTGAGGCGAGGTCCGCCACCGTGCCCGGGTCCGGCGTGATCCCCCGCGATAGGAGGAAGTCGCGCACACCATCCAAGCGGGATTTGCCATCGACGTGGCGCAGGTAGTCACCCGCGTCGAACGGGCGGAACCGCTCGCCGAACCGCCTGGTCCGCTCGCGCAGGAAGGCGTCGAACACCCGCTTCCACGCGGCGGCGTGCACCCTGGCCGTATCGGTGATGACCCCATCGGTGTCGAAGACCATCGCCGCCGTCCGATTGAGGTCCACGACTGCGGAGAACATCATGGCAGACCTCCCACTGGCACGGTACGACGCTGCCCGGCCTCGCCGTCAGGGCTGATCGGCCCTGTCGCACGAGGACCTTCGTCCACATGACCATGCTCTCCACCCGGGAGAGGGCGAAGGTCCCTCCGCGTCGGGACGATCGTCTCTGGGGAGAGCACTCGCCTGGGTGGTGCGATGGAAACTCAGGAAGAGTAAGGGGAAGAGTCATGGCTGAATCGATTGTCGTCGGAACCGACGGCTCGCCCACAGCCACGGCGGCTGTGGAATGGGCGGCCGACGACGCCGCCCGCAGGGGTCGGCCATTGCGAATCGTCCACGTCATGGACCGCTGGCCGTACAACATCTCCGCGTCTCCTCCGCCGGACTGGCATGGCTTCATGACGCGCGCCGGTGAACAGGTGCTCGCCGAGGCGGCCAAAGCGGTCAAGGAACGCCGGCCCGATGTTTCCGTGACCACCCAGCTGATCGAGGGGATGCCGTCCCAGGTTCTGCGTGAGCAGGCCGGGACGGCGGCCGAACTCGTGATCGGCAGTCGTGGCCTGGGCGGTTTCGCCGGCGCCCTGCTGGGCTCGGCGGTCCTTCACGTGGCCGGTCACGCGCCTGGCGCCGTAGTGGTCGTCAGGGCGACCCCCGACAAGCCGTACGGTGAGATCGTCGTGGGCATCGACGGCTCCGCCGAATGCGGGCCCGCTCTGGGCTTCGCCTTCGAGCAGGCTCAGCTGCGCGGGTGCGCGCTGCGCGCTCTTTACGCCTGGCAGGTGCCGGTTCATGCGTTCGCACCGGAGGCCACCCACGAGATCGACAAAGTCCGGCAGGCACACCGGCGGATAGCCGCCGAGCAGCTCGCCCCCTGGGAGGAGAAGTTCCCCGGGGTCAACGTGGTGCGGGATGTGACGTGCGCCCATCCGGTGTCGGCCCTCGTGGACGCCTCGGTACGGGCCGACCTGCTCGTCGTGGGCTCACACGGCCGCGGCACCGTCGAATCGATCATCCTGGGATCGGTCAGCCGTGCCGTGCTCCATCACGCTCACTGCCCCGTCGCGGTCGTCAGGTAGCCCGCGGACCGGCCATAGCCAGGGAATTCGTGAGCTTGTGTTCCCGCGCCGGTGTCTCCCGCGAGCCCTGTTGAACGAGACGCCGTCACTCCGGCGGGGCTCTTAGGAGACGTTATGGCTGGCCATATGGCCCGTCGCGTGGGCGAAGCCACGTTGGGTGATGGATCCCCGGAAACACCTGGAGGTGAGATGGGATCTTCGATAAGCACGAAGATCGCCGCAGTGATGGTCCTGGCGGCAGCGGCGGCTGGCGGCGGCATTGGGGTCGCGGTTGCGAATGTCGGTCGGCTGGAGCCGGTCCTTTCCGGGTGGTCGCAGGCCTCCGGTCCGATGGGTGCCGATACCCGGTCCGCGGGGCGCATGCACGGCGTGAACATGGACAGCGAGTTCGACTACCTGATCCAGATGGTGCCGCACCATGAGGAGGCCGTTGCCGCGGCGAAGCACCTGCGGCGTTCCGATCGACCGGAGATGCGCGAGTTGGGCGCGGGGATCGTGGCGACGCAGAGCGCAGAGATCACGAAGATGAAGGCGTGGCTGGCCGCGTGGTACCCGGGGCGTTCGACGGCGGTGGGCTACCGGCCGATGATGCGTGATCTGTCGAAGCTGTCAGGCGACGCACTGGATGAGACGTTTCTCCAGGACATGATCCCGCACCACATGGCCGCGATGATGATGTCTCAGCGGCTGCTCGCGCGGGGGCTCGCGGAGCACGGCGAAGTCGCGTCGTTCGCCCGCGCGGTGCGTGACACCCAGCGCGCGCAGACGTTCCGGATGCAGCAGTGGCTGGCGAGCTGGTTCGACGGTGAGGGCATGCCCCACTGGCCCGGGCACATGTGGAACGGCCGGGATTGGAGATGCGGCTGGTAACGGGCGCGGGTCGCAGAGGAAGGCCGAAAGTTCCGGAGCGGGCGGGCCCAGCGCCTCTGACGCGCAAGGCGCCCGCCCTCGACGCTTGAACTGACGCATCCGCAGGCAAGGAGGGAACATGACCTCGAAGGACGCCAGCCAGTCGGCCTCGCCCATGCTCCCCGGTCCCGCGCCGGTCGTCGTCGGGGTAGACGGTTCGGCCCATGCGGATAGAGCGGTCGGCTGGGCCGCCGACGACGCCTTCCGCAGACGGCTGCCGCTGCGGCTCGTTCACGTCGTGGAACGCGGGCCGTACGACATCCCCAGGTTCGCCGCCCCGAAACAGCCGGACACGATGATCGCGAACGGCTGGCGGGCGCTGGCCGAGGCCGAGCAGACGGCCCGCAGGCGCCAGCCCACCGTCGAGATCAGCGCTGACCTGATCGAGGGAAACCTGACCCGGGTCCTGTGCGACCAGGCCGCGGGCGCCACCGAGATCGTGCTGGGTAGCAGGGGCCTGGGCGGTTTCGCCGGAGCCCTGCTGGGCTCGGTGAGCACGCACGTGGCCGGACACGCCCACGGCCCGGTGATCGTCGTCCGCCCAGGCGACGGGGAAGTGCACCGCGAAGTCGTCGTCGGAGTCGATGACTCCCCGCAGTGCGAGCCCGCGCTGGCCTACGCCTTCGAGCAGGCCAGATTGCGCGGCTGCGTCCTGCGCGCCCTCCACGCCTGGCAGCTGCCGGTGCATGCCTTCGCACCCGAGATCCCCTACGACATGGACGAGATCCGCCGCTCCCAGCACCGTATGGTGCAAGACAGGCTCGACGCGTGGCGGGAGAAGTTCCCCGGGGTGACGGTGGTGGAGGTTGTCCATAGCGCGCACCCGGTCGACGCCCTCGTCGACGCCTCGGCCGGAGCCGACCTGGTCGTCGTGGGATCGCGGGGCATGGGCGCCGTCGGTTCGGTGGTGCTGGGCTCTGTCAGCCGCGGCGTGCTGCACCACGCCCGCTGCCCAGTGGCGGTGGTTCGGTCATGAATGGCGGGCTCGTGCGGCCGGTCCGGTGAGCCACCCGCCTGACCTGGCGACCATCGGCTCAGGCCCCTGCATACGGGTCGAGGGAGACATCATGATCGTAGTTGGAGTCGACGGTTCGCGAGCCGGCCTTGCGGCCGTGGGCTGGGCGATGCGGGAAGCTGATATGCGCGGCGTCAAGGTGCGCATCGTGTATGTCGTGCCTACGTGTCCCTACGAGATGTCTGAAGATACTCCTCACGCCTACGGCCGTTGGATGCGTGAGCGCGTCACGCCCGTGCTGGCGGATGCCCTGCGGCGGGCTCACAGCCAGACGCCTCGGGTCGAGGTGGAGTCCGATCTGCTGCAGGGAGATCCCCGGCTCGGCCTCATCAGGGCCTCGAAGGACGCGGAGCTCCTGGTGGTCGGCGACCGCGGCCTGGGCGGTTTCCAGGAGTTGCTGCTCGGCTCGGTCGCGCTGGGCGTGTCCGGCCAGGCCACCTGCCCCGTGGCCGTGATCCGTGAGGCGCTCGCGCAGCCGCGCGACGAGGTAGTCGTCGGCGTCGATGGCTCGTCAGGCGGCGGGGCCGCGATCGAGTTCGCCTTCATCGAAGCCGACCTGCGCGGCGCCGAACTGCACGCCGTCCACGCCTGGAGCGAGCCCGCCGCCAGGTTGATCCCCGAAACCGTGCCGGCCACGATCGATCAAGCTGGTGCGGAACGGCTCCTGCTGGCCGAGGCGGTCGCGGGCCAGGGCGAGCGCTATCCCGATGTCAAGCTCGTGGAGCACATCGAGCGGGGGCATCCCGTGGAGGTGTTGAAGAAAGCCTCCACGGGGGCTGATCTGCTGGTGGTGGGATCCCGCGGGCGTGGCGACGTCGCCGGGCTGCTCCTGGGGTCGGTGAGTCACTCGTTGCTCCACCACGTGACCTGCCCTCTCGTCGTCATCCCCGTCGCGGATAGTGCCTGATCGCAACGGCCATCCTGGGCCACGCCGATGCGCGGCCCGATCATGCGTCGGGTTCGGGCACGAGATCGGCCACGGTCTCGGCGATCTCTTCGACGGCGTGCCGTACGGCAGGCGTCACCGGGGCGCCGAGCCCGAAATCAGCGCCTTCAACGGTGTAGAGCACGAGTTCACGCGGCAGGCGGTCGAGCACGCGGCCTAGTGTGATCGCGTCGGCGATGCCCAGGGCGCAGGCGCTGTGTGGTGGTCATCGCAGCGCGGCCTGAATCGAGGCGGCGGTCGCCTGAGAATCGTCGACCTCGACGACGAGCTGGTCGAAGTCGTCGCCGGCCAGGTCGATGACGATGGCCTTGGCCGGGTCGCGGACGTCCCAGAAGACCTTGCGGCCATCGGCGTGGAAGGTGCCCGCGCTGATCACGCCGGGGATCCGGGTGCCGGGACCACGCACTCCGCCGAGTGATTCCGGTCCGCCGGTCGCGGCATGCCGAACGTGCGCCAGGGGGATCTCCAGGCGGGACTTCAGCGCCCAAAGCCGGTCCAGGCCCTGCACATGCACGATCGGGGCGTCAGCGGTCAGCTCGATGCATGCCATGAAGATCAATCCTTTTCGGGGAGCGGCATGACGACGCGTGCGAACACACGGCGGCGCCTGCCGGGAGCGGGAGGGTTGCTGACCGCCTTCGTCACCAACTCGTTCAGTGACGCCATGAAGGCGAGGAACTCCTCGTCGGTCAGGTTGACCGTGAAGGTGCGGTAGCCGACGCCGTCGGCCGCCAGGTCGATGCCGGGGCGGCCCAGGTAGCGGGCGAACTCGCCCTGGAGCGCGGCCAGGAAGGTCGCGAAGTAGCGCAGGTGGTCCTCAGGCGTGGCGCCCTCCAGGTCCGCGCCGGTCAGCGCGGCGGAGGTGTCGGGCAGCGCGAACACCCGCTCCACCGCGCCCCGGACCCGCCGCTCCTCGACGACCTGCAACACTCCGGCGTCGGCCAGCGTGCCCAGATGCCTGTACAGCGTGGCCTGCGGCACGTCCGGCAACAGGTCTGCGAGGTCGCGGACCGTCAGGGTTTTCCGACCGATGAACGCCTGCAGGATGCGCAGCCGCACCGGATGGAGTATCGCTTCAACCTTTCTCACAATCAATAACGATAATACTATCAATAATGAGATCGTAAGCCCGTCAGCACTGACGTAGATTCTGGATCATTGACGTCGCCAGGCTCGCCTCGTCCGCCGCCACCGGCAAGCGCCTGCGCCGTAAACTCACGCGGCACCGCGATGATGGGTTCATGGATGTGAACGAGGTGCTCCTGCCAGGCGTCGGGCTGCGTTATGAGTTCACCAACCATGACGGCGACCGGGTCGGCGTCGTGGCGCTGCGAACGGGCGAGTTCGAACTGGTCGTCTACGCCAACGACGACCCGGACGAAGCCCGGCCCATGCTCCGGCTCAACGGCGAGGAGGCCGACACTCTCGCCGAGATCCTCGGCGCGCCGCGCATCGCCGAGCGGTTCGCCGACCTCACCAAGGAGGTGCCCGGGCTGGACGCGGGGCAGGTCGAGGTCCGGGCGGGCACCCCCTATGCCGATCGGCCGCTGGGGCACACCAGAGCACGGACCCGGACCGGCGCGTCCATCGTGGCGATCGTCCGCGGCGAGGACGTGATCGTGTCACCGGCACCCGACCAGGTGTTGCGAGCCGGCGATGTCCTGGTGGTCATCGGAACCCACGACGGTATCGCCGGCGTGAAACAGATCCTCCAAGGCTGAACCCGTGTACACCTCCGTCGCACTGCTGCTGGAGCTGGGCGTCATCCTGGCCGTCCTCAGCGTGCTCGGTGCCCTGGCACGGCGCTTCGCGCTGTCGCCCATCCCGCTCTATCTTCTCGCTGGCCTGGCCCTCGGCGAAGGAGGCATCGCTCCCGTTCCCGCCGCCGGTGAGTTCGTCCAGATCGGGGCGTCCATCGGGGTCGTCCTGCTCCTGCTGGCTCTCGGCCTGGAGTTCTCCATCACCGAGTTCGCCACGAGCCTGCGCCGCCACGTGCCTTCCGCCGTCGTCGACCTTGTATTGAACGCCGTTCCAGGCGCGGTGGCCGGGTGGCTGCTCGGCCTGGACGGCATCGGCGTCATGGCCCTCGCCGGTGCCACCTATGTCTCCTCGTCGGGCATCATCGCCCGGCTCCTTGGCGACCTGCGGCGACTGGGCAACCGGGAAACCCCGGCCGTACTGTCGGTGCTGGTTCTGGAGGACTTCGCCATGGCCGCCTACCTTCCCCTGCTTGCCGTTCTCGCCTCCGGCGGCACCTGGTTGCAAGCCGCACTCGGCGTCCTCGTCGCGGTGGGCGCGGTCCTCACCGCCTTTGTCGCGTCATACCGGTGGGGCCACCACCTCGGCCGAGTACTCTCGCATCCGGACTCCGAACAGCTCATGCTCAGGGTGCTCGGCATGACACTGATCGTGGCCGCCCTGGCCGAACTCATCCATGTCTCCGCGGCGATCGGGGCTTTCCTCGTCGGACTCGCGCTCACCGGCGAGATCGCCGATCACACCCGTGCCATCCTCACCCCGCTGCGAGATCTGTTCGCCGCGGCCTTCTTCCTGGCCATCGGCCTATCCGTGAGCCCGAACGAACTCCTGCCGCTGCTTCCAGCCGCCCTCGTACTGGCCGCGGTCACCGCTGCCACAAAACTGGCCACCGGCCGCTACGCCGCTTCCCGCGACGGCGTGGGACGGCGCGGCCGACTGCGGGCCGGGACCGCGCTCATCGCTCGTGGCGAGTTCTCCATCGTCATCATCGGCCTGCTCGGCACCCAGCACGACAAGATCGGCCCCCTGGTGGCCGCCTATGTCTTCGTCCTGGCCATCGCCGGGCCCCTCATCACACGGCTCACCGGTGCCCCGCTTTCCCACGCGCCACTCCGGGAAAGGGCCGACGCCACCGGTTAGCGTGACCGTTCCCGAACGCGAGCCGAACACCGCGGTCGCGATGGACGCGCAAGCCAGGCCGCAAGGTGGTCAACCCCTACACCAACGGCGGCGTGGAGGGGTTGCGCTGATCGAGCGTGCCGCGGAGGGTGTCGATTAGGCGGAGGAGTTCCATCGGGAGCGGGAAGATGAGGGTGGAGTTGCGCTCGGTGGCCACTTCGGTCATGGTCGACAGGATCCGCAACTCCACCGCGGCCGGGTGGCGTTCCAGGATCTCGGCGGCCTCGCCGAGGGTTTCGGCGGCTTCGCGCTCGCCGTGGGCATGGATGACCTTGGCGCGCCTCTCGCGTTCGGCCTCAGCCTGGCGCGCCATGGCGCGGCGCATAGCCTCCGGCAGCTCGACGTGCTTGACCTCTACAAGAGTGACCTTGACGCCCCACGGGTCGGTGACCGCGTCGATGACCTGTTGCAGCCGCTGATTGATCTCCTCGCGGTTGACCAGCAGCTCGTCCAGGTCGACCTGGCCCAGGATGCTGCGCAGCGTGGTCTGGGAGATCTGCGAGGTGCCGACGATGTGGTCCTCGATCGCCACGACGGATTTGATCGGGTCCATCACGTTGAAATAGGTGACCGCGTTGACCTTGACGGTGACGTTGTCTCGGGTGATGACGTCCTGAGGCGGCACGTCCATGGTGACGGTGCGCAGGGAGACCTTCACCATGCGGTCGACGATCGGAATGATGAAGAACAGCCCCGGCCCCTTGGCGCCGATGACCCGGCCAAGCCGGAAGATGACCCCGCGCTCGTACTCCTGCACGATGCGGACTGAGGCGAACAGCAGCAGGAGCAGTACCGCCGCCGCGACGATCAATCCGATCTGCGACTCGGTCATGGCGCGACCTCCAGGGGTTCGACAAGCAGGGTGAGGCCGTCCACGCCCACGACCCGGACGCGGTGCCCTTCCTGCAGAACGCCGGTGGAGCGGACGGTCCACCAGGTGCCGTCGAGGAACACCCGGCCGGTGTACGGATCGCCGGTGGCGTTCCGTACGGTCGCCTCTCGGTCGAGCAGCAACTCGCTGCCGGAGACCGGCCGGGCTCGGCGGGCGCGCCAGGCGAGCCGACCGGCGAAGACCACGGCCGCCGCGAGCACCGCGGTGGTGGGCAGCAGTACCGCGAGGTCCACCTGCGCCGGATCCTCGAACAGCAGGAGTCCCGCCGCCAGCAAGGCGATGGCGCCCCCGACGCCGAACACGCCGACTCCCGGTGTGAGCACCTCCGCGGCGAACATCGCCAGCGCCAGCACCAGTAGCAAGACCCCCGCGATGTTCACCGGCAGCACCGACAGCGCGAACAGGCCGAGGATCAGCAGGACTCCGCCGATGATCCCGCCCAGCCCGACACCTGGGTTGGCCAGCTCGTAGATCAACCCGAGCGTGCCCAGCGAGATGAGCAGGAAGGCGATGTTGGGATCGGCGATCAGCTGCAGCAGGGAACGGAACGGTCCCAGGTCGGTCTCCACCACGCTCGCGCCCTCCGTATGGAGGGTGACCGGCCCAGCAGCGGTCTTGACCTGCCGCCCGTCCAGCGCCTTGAGCAGCTCGCCCCGATCCTTGGCGATCAGATCGATGGCTTTGACCTGCAGCGCGGTTTCGGCTGTGATCGACCGCCCCTTGGTGACGCTCTCCCGCGCGAATGTCACGTCTCGGCCACGTTGGCGGGCGATCGACTCGGCCAGTGCCGCCATGTCGTTGACGACTTTCTGATCAACCGGCTGTGGGGTCTGACCGCCGATCGACACCGGGGTCGCCGCACCAATGGTGGTGGCCGGCGCCATCGCCGCGACGTGCGCGGCCAATGTGATCAGCGCGCCCGCCGACGCTGCCCGAGCCCCGGGAGGCGTGACGTAGACGACGATCGGAACCTTCGCCGCGAGGAACGTCTTGACGATCCCGCGCATCGACTCGACCAGCCCGCCGGGCGTCTCCAGTTCAACGAGCAGTGCCCGGTGACCGCCCCGTTCCGCTTCTTGTACGGCCTGCGCCACATGGTGGGTGATGACCGGCGTGATTGGACCGTCGACGCGGGTGAGCAGAACCGTCGCCGCGTCCGCGCGTGCGGGAGCGAAGGTCAGTGCCAGCCAAACGAGCGCCATCACCTGTGTAACAAGGCGAAGCCGCCTGCTCATGACGGTCCCTCCCCCATGACACCCGTCACATTCAGCTTCCGCCTTGAAGCCCGGCCATGGCAACTCCTGGCCATATGAGGGAGCGCGGCCAGGGACACATCAGGGCATGCCGCTCTGGCGCCCCCACTCGGCGAACGATCACCGGCCGAATGATCTCCGAGTGCGGCGGCATCGGCCGGATAGAGCTTGTCCAGCCCTCACACGAGGTAGCGCAGCCACAGGTACGGCGTGGCGATCGCCACGGTGACGAAGGTGACGATCAAGCCATACTTCGTGAACTCCCAGAAACTGATCGGAGTGCGGTTGCGCGCGGCGATGCCGATGATGACCACGTTGGCCGCCGCGCCGACGGCGGTGGCGTTGCCGCCCAGGTCCGCGCCGAGCGCCAGCGCCCACCACAGCACCTGGGCGGGCCCGTTACCCCCGCCGGACTGCACCAGATCAGCGACGATCGGGCTCATGGTCGCCACGTAGGGAATGTTGTCGACGATCGCCGACAGGCCGGCCGAGGCCCACAGCAGCAACATGGTGGCCAGCCCGAGGCGCCCCTCGGTCGCGTTCACCGCGGCTTGGGAGACCTGTCCGATGACGCCGGTTTCGACCAGCGCGCCGACCATGACGAACAGCCCGGCGAAGAACACCAGGGTGGGCCACTCCACCTCGCCGATCGCCTGCTCGGTGGTGACCTTGGTGAGCGCCACCAGGGCCCCCGCGCCGAGGACCGCCACCACCGACGGCTCGTAGTGGAGCACCGGGTGCAGCACGAAGGCGGCCATGACCAGGGCGAGCACGGCCAGGCTCTGCCGCAGCAGCCTCCGGTCGGCGATCGCCTCGCGCTCGTCCAACTCCATGATGTCGGCGGCCCGGTCCGGGTCGTAGACGAACGCCTTGCGGAACAGGATCCGGCACAAGCCGACGAACGCCACCATCAGCACCACGACTAGCGGCGCCAGGTGGATCAGGAAGTCGTTGAAGGTCAGCCCGCCCCGGCTGGCGATGATGATGTTGGGCGGGTCGCCGACCAGCGTGGCGGTGCCGCCGATGTTGGAGGCCATGGCCTCGGCGATCAGGAACGGCGCGACCGGCAGGGCGAGCCGCTCGCAGACCAGGAAGGTGACCGGGGCGATCAGCAGCACCGTGGTGACGTTGTCCAGCAGCGCGGACGCGCACGCGGTGATCACCACGAGCAGCACCATCAGCCGGAACGGTCGCCCCCTGGCCCGCTTGGCGGCCCATATCGCCAGATATTCGAAGACGCCGGTCTGCTTGAGCACGCCGACGATGATCATCATGCCGAACAGCAGGAAGATGACGTTCCAGTCGATGCCGGTGTGCTGGGAGAAGAACGCCGCCTTCCCGTTGGTGGCGTGGATCAGCAGCATGATCCCGGCCCCGCCCAGCGCGGCGGCGACCCGATGGATCTTCTCGGTGGCGATCAGCGCGTACGCGCCGAGGAAGACGACCACCGACAACCACGCGGTAGTCGTCATGAGGCGAGCAGCCGGTCCAGGAGTGCCTGCAGCGTGATCGCTCCCCGCAGGCGGCCCGCGTCCACGATCGCGACCAGCGGGCTGCGGGTGCGCGCCATCAGTGCCGCGATCTCCAGCACGGTGGCGTCCGGGTCGGTGACCGGCAGTTCGCGCGGCTCCTGCGGCAGGCATTCGCGGACCGTCCGCCCGGTCAGCGAGCGCAGGAAGATATCGGCGTGCGCCTCGTCCACCACCCGGGCTAGCGCGGGATCGTCCTGGCAATAGCGCGGCACGGCCAGACGCAGCACCTGCGTGCCGGGCAGGACGCTGTGGGGTAAGCCGCTCTCGTCGACCACGATCAGGCCGGGCAGGTCCTGCTCGGCCAGCAACTGAGCGGCCTCAAGCGCCGGGGAGTCCAAAGAGACGGTCGGGAAGTCATCGACCAGATCGCGAGCACGCATGACACCGGCACTTTCGGGGTCGCCAATACACCTACGAATGCCGACCAGACTTCCCGGCTCACCTGAGGACAACCTATCAACAACCACACCGGATGTGCTTGGGGGCCTTGTAAGCCTGCAGCCCCCGCTCTAGTCGTGTATTTGCCGGAGCCCGGTTACGCGTGGGCCTGGGTCTTTTGCTTGAGGCGTTCGTAGGGGTTCGGCCACCGGTGCAGTTATGACCGCCCTCATTCGTTAACTATGACCTGCACGAAAACTATGACCTGCGCGAACCGTCCATCGTGAACGCTCGTGTCCTGCCGGTCGAAGCGGGCAACCCCAGCAACCTGGCCCCTACGTGTCAACAGCGCCGCCGGCCTCGAGCTTGACCCGTTCGGTGCGACGGTCTTCTTCGAATCCCTGCAGGACATGGGTGATCGACCCGCAGCTCTGCTCGGAAGCCGCATCAAGAGGCCGTCAATAAACTCACGTCTTCCGTCAAGGTTTCGAATAGATGGCATCCTCACTCCTGCTGCTACCGTAAAGCACGGTGCGCCGGGAAGCCTGGTCGGCAATGTCTTGTTGCGTTGGCTTCGATGGAGGCACTTGTGGTGCGGTGGTTCACGGATCGCTCGATTGACGGACTCCGTTGATGGGCACGTTGCTGACGGCGTTCGCCTGTGTGCTGCTGCTGGCCGTTCTGCTGTCCAGCCTGGCCCATCGCACGATCCTGTCGACGGCGGCGCTGTTTCTTGTGGCCGGGTTCGTGCTGGGCGACGGCGCGCTGGGCCTGGTTTCCCTGACACCTGACGACGAGTTGGTGGGGACGCTCGCCGAACTGGCCCTGTTCGCCGTGCTGTTCACCGATGGCATGCGGGTCGGCTGGAAGGACCTGAGCAGCGCATGGCGACTGCCCGGCCGCGCGCTCGGCTGGGGGCTGCCGCTCACCTTGGTGGTCACCGCCCTGGGCGCGCACTACCTGGTCGGCCTGGGCTGGGTCGAGTCACTGCTGATCGGCGCGATCCTGGCCCCCACCGACCCGGTGTTCGCCGCCGCCCTGGTCGGTAACGAGAAGGTGCCGCCCCGGCTGCGCCAGCTGCTCAACGTCGAATCAGGTGTCAACGACGGTCTGGCCCTGCCATTCGTGATGTTGTTCCTGGCCATCACCGCCGGCTCGAAGAATCTGCACCTGGGCGAGCTCGGCATGGAACTCGGCGTTGGCATCCTCATCGGGATCGCCGTCCCATGGCTGGCGATCAGGCTGGAGCAGACCCGCTGGTTTTCGGCCTCCACCCAGTACGAGCCGCTCAACGCTCTCGCGATCGGCCTTCTGGTACTGGCCCTGGGCAAAGCCACGCACGGCAACCTGTTCCTGGCGGCGTTCTCCGCAGGTATCACGGTGGCCACCTTCGGCGAGCGGCAGCGCGAGTCGTTCGAGCACTTCGGCGAGCTCATCGCGGAGCTGCTCAAGCTGGCCGCGCTGCTGGTGTTCGGTGCGCTCATCAGCCTGCCGTTGCTGGGTTCCGTGGGATGGCGCGGCTGGCTGTTCGCGATCGCCGCACTGGTGCTGGCCCGGCCGATCGCCATCTGGATCTCGTTTCTGGGCTCGGGGCTGTCCGTGCGGGAGCAGGCCGCGGTGGCCTGGTTCGGACCGAAGGGATTCGCCTCGGTCGTCTACGGTCTGATCGTGCTCGGCTCCGGCATCTCGGCAGCCCAGGAGGTCTTCCAGCTGGTCGCGGTCACCATCGTGCTGTCGATCCTGCTGCACTCCTCCACGGACATCGTGGTGGCTCGCGGATTCGACGATGAGCGTGACGTGCCCGCCTGGTACGGCATCACCCGGCGGTTCAGGAAATCCACGCCATGAAGGTGCGCTCGGCGGCGTTTCTCGATCGCTTCCAGCATCCCGCGCAGGTCGTCACCACCGGCTTCGGCGCTGCGATCCTCATCGGCACGGTCTTGCTGATGCTGCCGATCGCCACCACGTCCGGCGACTCTGCCGGCGTGGTGACCGCGCTGTTCACCGCGACGTCGGCGGTGTGTGTGACGGGCCTGGTGGTCGTCGACACCGAGTCGCACTGGTCGGTGTTCGGCGAGCTGGTGATCGCCGGGCTGATCCAGGTGGGCGGCCTGGGCATCATGACCCTGGCCACGCTGTTCACCGTGCTGGTTGCGGGTCGGCTGGGGCTGCGCGCCAGGATCGCGGCCCAGGCGGAGACCAAGGCGCTGAGCATGGCCGACGTGCGGCAGGTGGTGCGCAAGGTCGTGCTGTTCAGCCTCACCTGCGAGGCGGCCGTTGCCGCCGTGCTCACCGTGCGGTTCATGGCCGGGTACGGCGAGCCGTTCGGGCGCGCGGTCTATCTGGGCGTGTTCCACGCGGTCTCGGCGTTCAACAACGCCGGGTTCGCTCTTTGGCCGGACAGCCTGATGCGGTTCGTGACCGACCCGTGGATCTGCCTGACCATCGCCGCCGCGGTGATCGTGGGTGGGCTGGGCTTCCCCGTGATGTTCGAGCTGTTCCGTTCCTGGCGGCGCCCGCGCATCTGGTCGGTGCTCACCCGGCTCACGGTGGTCGTGACCGTGATTCTGCTCATCGGGGGAACACTCGTCTTCCTGGTCACCGAATGGCGCAATCCGAAGACCCTGGGAGCGATCGACGACCCCGGCAAGCTACTGGCCGCCTTCTTCGCCGCCGTCATGCCGCGTACGGCCGGCTTCAACAGCCTGGACATCGCTCAGATGTATCCCTCCAGCTGGCTGGCCACCGACCTGCTGATGTTCATCGGCGGCGGCAGCGCGGGCACCGCGGGCGGTATCAAGGTGACCACGTTCGGCCTGCTCGCCTTCGTCATCTGGGCCGAACTGCGTGGGGAGAGCCGGGTCAACATCAGCCATCGCCGCCTGCCGGAGTCCGCGCAGCGCCAGGCGGTCGCGATCGTCGTGATCAGCATAGCCCTGGTCGCGGTCTCCACCTACGCGCTGCTCGTACTGACCCCGTACAGCTTGGACAAGGTGCTGTTCGAGGTCGTCTCAGCGTTCGGCACGGTCGGTCTGTCCACCGGCATCACCGCCAGCACCACACCTGTGGGACAACTGCTGCTGGTATTGCTCATGTTCGTGGGCCGGATCGGCCCGCTGACTCTGGGTTCGGCGCTCGCTTTGAAGCAGCGCACCCGCCGTTACGAACTGCCCGAGGAGCGAGTGATCGTTGGCTGACAAGAGAAGCGACCCGGTCGTGGTGATCGGGCTGGGCCGGTTCGGCAGCGCGCTCGCGCTGGAGCTCACCCGGCGTGGCACCGAGGTGCTGGCCATCGACGACCGGCCCAAGGTGGTGCAGAGCCTGGCCGGGCAGATCACCCACATCGCCACCGCCGACTCCACCAACATAGAGGCGCTGCGCCAGCTGGGCGTGCCGGACTTCTATCGGGCGGTGGTGGCCATCGGCGGCGATCTCGAAGCGAGCATCCTTACCGCGTCTCTCCTGGTCGAGCTGGAGATCGATGACATATGGGCGAAGGCGGTCAGCCGCCAGCACGGCCAGATTCTGGGTCGGATCGGCGTCCATCACGTGGTCTTTCCCGAGCACGACATGGGTGAGCGTGTCGCCCATCTGGTCAGCGGCCGGATGCTCGACTACATGGAAGTCGACGAGAACTTCGCGTTGGCCAAGACTCGCCCGCCCAAGGAGTACGTCGGCGTCCCGCTGGGGCGGTCGAACCTGCGCCGCAAGTACGGTGTCACGATTGTGGCGGTCAAGAGCCCGGGCGAGGAGTTCACCTATGCCACCGCCGAAACCGAGCTCACCTATGACGACATCGTCATCGTCTCTGGTCAGACCGAGCAGGTCGAACGTTTTGCCGAACTGCCGTAGCGTCCGTCGTGATCTTCCGTGCTTTGGGCTGCCAGGACCAGAACTTACGGCATCTTAGTGAAACTGGCCGCCGCGGCGTTGGTGCTGCCGGATGAGATTGTTCGAGGCCCTGTAGCCGGTGGTCGGGCCACGGGCGCTGGAGGACATGGTGCCGAGGGCAAGGCGAACGAGCACGCCATCAAGATCCGGGTATGGACCAGGCTACAAGGCTCCTCTTCCCACCATTACCGGTGCGGCCTGCCCAAGCCACTGAAGTCGGAGCCCGACCAGACGGATGTGGTACGGCTGCCGCACAGCACTTTTCACGGCTATGAGAGCCTGGAAACAGGACGGTTCCCCCATCACCCGTGAGGTGGACGCTTTATGGTCCGAAACCCTGGATGCCCTCGACGCCTTCCTCAAAAACTGACCGCCGGCCTGACGACCGCCACATCCAAACTTTGAAGTCCTGGCGGCAGTTCCCACCGTCCGCTCCCTGCGCGGGCCTCCGCGATCGGTACGCGGCAGTCTTCGTCGACGTTGTCCTCAGGGGCCGGGTTCTCACTGGTCCCGCGGCAGGTGCCGCAGATGTCGTCCGCGCAGCCGCAAGTGCACCGCTGTGCGGGCCGTGACCTCCTCGGGCGGGCTCATGGTGTCCTTTCTTTCGATCTCGTCAGAAGGTCGGAAGAAAGGGGAGTCGACCTAAGCCGATGAGAGCGCGCTGATCGAGTGGTTGGTCGCCGAGATCTGCCCGGTGGCGCTGACCGATGAGGGTGTGCGTGCGGCGATGTTGGTTCGTTGCCGGAAGGTAAAGATCGAGCCGCCAGGTCGCGCCGGTCACTGGAGGCGGTTCACTCGAAGATCGCCTGGGCGAGGGTGAGGCCGATGAACACCGCGCCCAGCCCCGCGACGATCGAGGCGATGACGTTGGCCACGGCGAAGAACATCGCGCCGGTCTCGGCCAGTCGCAGTGTCTCATAGGAGAACGTCGAGTACGTGGTCAGTGCCCCGCAAAGGCCGGTGCCCAGCAGCAGCTGCACGCCGGTGCCCACCGCCCCGGACAGCGCTGCCCCGGCCAGCACGCCCAAGATCAGCGAGCCGACCACGTTGACGGTGAAGGTACCCCAGGGGAAGACGGTGTCGTGGCGGGCCTGCACGGCCCGGTCGGTCAGGTAGCGCAACGGTGCGCCGATCGCGCCGCCGAGCAGCACCAGCAGCCAATTCACGGCGCCACCTGCCGGCCGCGGTAGTGGACGACCTCGACCTCGACCTCGTCCAGGACGGCCAGGCCCTCGATGAGGAGGTCGTCCAGCTGGGGCAGGAAGGCGCGAATCTTTTCCTCGGTGTCGACGATCACGACGGCCACCGGCAGGTCGTCGGCCATCGACAGCAGTCGGGTGGTGTGCACGACCTGGGTGGCGCCAAAACCCTCCACACCGTGGAAGACCGACGCCCCGGCCAGCCCGGCGGCGTGGGCGCGATGCACGATCTCGGTGAACATGGGGCGATGATGCCAGGTGTCGGTGTCGTCGACGAAGACCGTCAATCGCAGGGCCCGTCCGAACAGACTCATCGCGTCCTCCCTGCTGTCTTCACCGCCAGGAGGCGGCGGGTGGCCCAGGCGCCGGCCGCCACCGCGACCAGGGCCGCCACGGGGGTTGCCGCCAGGTAGCCCAGCGCCAGGCCGGGCCGGCCCTGCGCCACCAGGTGCTCGATGTCCACGCAGTAGGTGGAAAAGGTGGTGTATCCGCCCAGCACGCCGGTGCCGAAGAACGGCCGCGCCCAGATCGGGGCCGTCCCCACCTCGGTCAGCACCACTATGAGGAATCCGATCAGCAGACAGCCGGAGGCGTTGACGCCCAGCGTGGTCCACGGAAAGGACCCGGTCGCGGCCGGCCACAGCAGGCCGGCGCCGTAGCGGGCACCCGCGCCGATCGCGCCGCCAACGGCGATCACCGCCAGCACACCGTAGTGCGAGCGGCGCAGCTCGCGGCGCTGGCGCGCCTCAGTGAGATCGACATCGGGGTCGACGGGCTCGGTCACCGCCGTGAACTTCACCTGATCCGAACGCATGCCTCTTCCTACGCGTGGCGGGTGCCTGCGGGCGCGGGCGTGAGCTGTCACGAGTAGGGACCGTTGGCGGCAGCGGAAGTAACGCGGTTCGGGTACGGCGGGCCCCACCGCCGCGGGCACATGCCTGTAGGCGCGGTGCCCTCATATCCCGTCAGCTTAACGCCACAACGCCTCGAGGGTCCTTCACCGGGGCCAGCGTCGGCGCCCATCACCGGCTGACGCCGGGGGGAAGAACTGTGCAGCCGCGTCCGCGGGCCCGTCGCCGCCCGCGCTTGAATATCGCCCACCAGAGCGCGGCGAAGGCGGCGCCGGCGGCCACATCGCTGGGCCAGTGCACGCCCAGATACAACCGGCTTGCCCCGACCGCGCTGGCAAGGCTGGCCGGGACACCGAGCGCCACCCGGGGTGAACCCGTCAGCTGCTCGGCGATCAGCAGCCCGCCGGGCACCGCGACGGTGGTGTGCCGGGACGGCAGGCTCGGCCCTTTGGGGATCTCTAGCCACCCCTGCTGCGGCGGGCGAGTGCGGGCGACGACCATAGCGAGCCGGTGTCGGACGAGCAGACCGGACAGGTAGACGGCGGCGGGACGCCAGTCCCTGGCACGTACCGTGACCACGTCCACCGCCAGCCCCATTACCAGCGGCGAGCCGATCCGGGTGACAATCCGGGCGATAGCGACCAGGGCGGGTCGCCGATGATTGGCCAGTGCCGCCAGCAGGCGTTCGTCCACGCACGCCCAGCCGCAGGGGCGGCGATCGCCAAAGCAAGCAGACGCGGCCGGGCCGGCCCGCGGTGCTCTCGGCGGCGAAGTCCGGGCTCATGATCTCCTCCGTGCTCCGCCCGCCCCGGTGACGGGTATGTGGCAGTAGATGTGCCCACCGGCCGGGAGGGCCGTGGGCAGCCATGCTCGTATGCCACCACAAGGGTTCTTGTGTGCTCACCCATGCCCGCTGGGCGTGCGAGCGATATAATTGCTGGTGAAACCCGGTTTCCGGGCTGCGGCGGTGGGGCCCGCCGCCCCCGCCTGCGCGCGGGGACAACCACGGAGTGCATCTCCGTCAACGGTCCCTACCAGTGGTGCTCCGTCTAGGTACTGGTAGGAGGCGGCCATGAAACTCCACGGTCCCGCTCTGCGGTTGACGCTCCTCCTCCGCGAGAACGACACCTGGCACCACAAGCCCCTCTACTACGAGATCGTGCACCGCGCGCACAAGGCCGGGCTGGCCGGCGCCACCGTGATCCGCGGCATCGAGGGTTACGGCGCCTCCTCCCGCATCCACACCGATCGCATCCTGTCCCTGTCGGACGAACTGCCGGTGGCGGTCACCATCATCGACTCCGAAGACAAGATCCGCGCGTTCCTGCCCCAGCTGGACGAGCTGGTGCCCGAAGGGCTGGTGACCCTCGATCGGGTCGAGGTGATCCGCTACATCAGGCACTCTGTCCAGCAGACCTCGGCCGACGCCACGGTGGCGGGCGGTGCGTTTCCGCACTACGCCCAGGAAAGACCGGGATAGGTAGGTGCGGACGGCGTCGGCATCCAACGGCCTGCCGGGCGCCGAGCGCCCGGGCGTAAGCCGGGTACTGCTCTGCGCTATCGAGGGCCTCCGATGAGACGCCGGACGGTCGTCAACCCCTCCGGGGTGCCGGGCCAGTGCTTGGTCAGCGCGTCGGGTCCGGCATGCCGGATGACCGAGCGCAGGACGAAGGCGATGATGATCACGTCATCGGCGTAGCCGATCACCGGGATGAAGTCGGGGATCACGTCGATGGGCAGCGCCAGGTAGCCCAGCAGCAGCCACAGCCGCACCCGCACCCCGCGCGGCAGGTCGCTGTCGCGGGCCAACCTGGCGATCAGGCGGAGCAGATCGGGTAGCAGGCGCAACGTCTGGCTCAACGCGCTACCCGTGGGACGGGCCATCACGAGGAAGGCGACCAGCGCCAGCCAGAACAGCAGCACACCGCCCGCGATCCCGGCCAGCACCTTCCAGATCTCAGGCACGTTCCCGGCCTTTCTGCGTCCCCGCCGCTTGACGAGCGAACGCTATCGGCCCGGCCCGCTGACCCATTCACCGCGCCCACCACGTTTCGCAGAGCTCCGTGGCGACTAATCGCACGTTGTGAGCAGGCGCCAGCCTCAGAGCCTGACCTGGCGAGGGCACTGGATGCCTATCCCCAGACCGGCCGGGGCCGGTGTCTGCTCATCGAGCGATCCGCCGCCGTCGTGGTCGGTGGATGCCGGGCCGATGAGCCTGACTTTTGGGAGGGTCGTCAAGACCTGACCCCAGACCGGCCCTCCCGGCATTCGCCCGCCACGACCACGGCTTTTCGACGAGCGTGGCGTTCGTGGTTCGAGCCCGTCTGCGGGGCCGACCTCCCCAACGCGGCCGAGGCGGTGAGCTCTTGCGGCAGAAGGAGGCCCCGTGGATCGCTGGGGTCGCGAACGGCTGATCGGATGTCGGACCGGCGAGTCCTTCGATTAGCGGGCCGCGCGTCTCCGCTGCGGTTTTGAGCCGCGCCGATGACCGGCTGTCTGTCCTTGGAGGAACCTTGGCGAAGCTGTTTTGCGGGATCGACCGGGCCGAACACCACCACGACATCGCCATCGTCGACGACACCGGCGTCCGGGTCGCCAAGGCCCGCATCGGCAACGACACCGCAGGCCTGCGCGCGCTGCTGGAGCTGCTGGCCCGCGCCGCCGTCCTCATCCGCGGGCAACTGCGGGCCGCGCTCAAACGGGCCGGGCTCGGTACAGGGCCCCGCTGACCGCGCCCACCGCACGGATCGTCTGCGCGTACCCGCCGGAACGGGTTCGGCCGCTGATCGAGATCGAGTTCTCCCCGACGCCGGAAGCGTAGATCATCGTGAACTGGTCGGGAGGGAACGGCGGGCAGGCGCCCTCGACCGGCTCCAGCGTCAGGATCACCGTGTCGGCCTGGTCCGGCCGGGGCGAGCGCACCCGGTAGGGCGTCGGCGTCATCAGATGCACGCCAGCTCCTCGGCGACGTCGATGCCGATCGGGCACCAGGTGGAGAACTTGTGGGTCAGCCATTGCCGGTAGCAGGCGGGGCCCGAGCCGCGTACGGGGGATCCGCCGATCTTGGAGAAGTCCAGCATGAAGCAGGAGTCCCACACCTCGCTCCGCTCCGCGGTGCCGACGGTGAGGTCGGTGGCGTCCTCGACCGTGGTGCAAAAGCAGGTGGGACAGACCATCGTGCAGTTGGCACATGCCAGGCAACGGGAGGCGACCTCGGCCCAGCCGGGTGGCGGTGACACGGGAGACCTCCTCGGCGGCCGCTATGTCGTTGCCGGTGGCCGACCGGTGCGGAAGCGCCATGACGACTTCCGATCCCGCTAGCTTCCCGTCTCGAGCAGGAACCGGTGCGGGTCACTCAGTTCGGTGAGCGCCAGATCGAACCCGGCAGTGGCCTTCGGCCCGGTGCCCACCGGATCGTCGGCCCGGCGACGGTGAAACCGCGAGATTGCAGCTCGGTGACCAGCGGCTCCAGCGACTCCGTCACCACGTCGAAGGTCCCTTTTCGGGTGGCCAACAGACCCCAGCGCGATGGAAAGGCCAGGCGGCCGCCTCGCCGGTCCCGGCGGTCACGAGGTGTGCCGGATGCGGCGGCCGGTGATCTCGGTTGGGTCGATCTTGATGTAGAGCTCGCGGTCGCCGCCCGCCCATGGCTGGACGTCAGAAGCCTCCGCGGCGGCCCGCTCGTCATCGGTGGACACGTGGTGGGCTCCGCCCCGGATGAGCACGCTCCAGCCCTCACGATTGGCGTCGTCGATTCGGTCGACCTCAAATGCGATCTTGAATTCGACGCCCTGGACGCCGGTTCGCAGGTTGTCGTCGAGCGGGCCGCCGAAGGCGGTGCGGAAGAGCACCGAGTTGTCGTGCAGCACGTAGTTGACCGGCAGGATTGCCAGTCCTCCGGGTTCGTTGAAGGCCACCCGGCCGACGCCGCCGGGGGCGATCAGCCGCAGGCACTCCTCGGCCTCTAGCTTCTCCAACCGGGGGTGTGCGGCTGGGCGGCCGCGGCCGGGCGGCAGGTCCATCGTCCCGCCGAGCAGGTCCTCGGGACTGGTCTCCAGAGCGGTGGCGAGTTTGCGTACGGTGTCGACCGTCGGGGAGGCGGCTGTCTTCTCCAGGTAGTCGAGGTATCCGGGGTCGATCCCGGCACGGCCAGCCAGTTGCTCGCGGGTCAGGCCCAGATCCTGGCGCCGCCTTGCCACCCGGCGACCCAGGTCACCAGGGGCCGTTATGCGTTCGATCATTGAAGTCTCCAAGCAGGCAGTGGGGGCGATCCCGGACTCAAGAGGTCCTCGGGTGCCGCGGACCGTCATCCGGATTACTTGCGGACCTCCCCGCGGCCACCTGTTTCCAATCCGCCGTGAACCGAGCTCCACCGGGATGGGTGCGTGGTACGCGCCGTGGGGCCGCAGCCTGCTCGCGAGGCGGTTTCCGCCCTGGGGAACAACGCCCAGCGGGTCAAGAGCGCCATCATGCACCGCCCTGTTTCTCCGGGAATCACCACCCATGCTTTGCGTCCCATCGCGAGCACGACCTCGAATACAGGAGCCAGAAGTCCCCAACCGCCAGGTCTTTCGACCGCTGCGAGGAATGCCGGGAAGCGGTCGGATAGAAGGAGAAGCGAAAAGGAGACGACATGACAGCGCACATAGTGGTGGGCGCAGACGGCTCACCTTCCTCCCAGGCCGCAGTCGAATGGGCCGTCGACGACGCCGTGCGGCGGGGGTGCGCCCTGCGGATCGTTCATGTGTCCGAGATGTGGCCCTACGACATCCCGCTCCAGACACCGCCCAGCTTCCGCGATTCCATGGCCGAGTACTGCCAAGGTGTGCTCGATGCCGCGGCCGATCTGGCGCGTGAGCGCGCCCCGCGAGTCGAGGTGAGCGCCTCGCTCGAAATGGGCAAGACGGTCGAGGTCCTGCGGCGCGAGGCCGAGGACGCCGAGCAGGTCGTGGTGGGCAGCCGGGGGCTGGGCGGGTTCACCGGGTTGCTGCTGGGGTCGGTCTCCCTTGCTCTGGCCGGGCATGTGGCGGCGCCGGTCGTGGTGGTCCGGGGATCACGGGCGCAGACGTACGGTGAGATCGCCGTCGGCTTCGACGGATCGGCGCACTCGGCGGCGGCACTGGAGCATGCCTTCGAGGAGGCCGCCCGGCGCGGTGCCCGATTGCGCGCGGTCCATGCCTGGCAGATGCCCGTCGTGGGACCAGGCGCCACCGTTTACACGCCGCTGATCGAGGAGATCCTGGCCGGTGAGCAGCGCCTCACCCAGGACGCCCTGGCCCCCTGGCGGGAGAAATACCCCCAGGTAGAGATCAAGGAGACAGTGATCTGCGGGCATCCGGTCCGCGCTCTTTGCGAGGCTTCGGCGACCGCGGACCTGGCCGTCGTCGGATCACACGGCCTGGGCGCGATCGGCTCGGCCGTGCTCGGCTCGGTGAGCCACGGCGTCCTGCACCACGCCCACT